>PNND01000354.1 GCA_013824045.1 Rhodobacter sp.
ATCGCCTCGCCGGTTTCACGGCCCTCGACGATGCCGTTGCTGGTGACTTCGGGCGGCGGCAGGAGGAGGTTCTCGATTTCGGTGAAGGTGACGGTGCGGACAGCACCGTTCGCGTCGATCACGACGACGGAGCCGGAGGTGGAATCCCCATCCGCATCGGTTGTCTGCACAAGATCGCGATAGGCGCTGTAGCCCCGCAGATCGAGCGTGTCATTATCAGTTCCGGTCGTGCCGCCATTGACCACGATGTTTGACGTTGTGGTGCCGTTGGCGGCCGTGGCCGTAGGGTCGATCACGACAGTGTCTGCGCCGCCGCCACCAAAGATCGTGTCGCCGGAGCCACCGATGATGGAATCATTGCCTTCCGGCGCAGTGACCAGTCCGGTCGTGTTCCAGGTGGTTGCGAGCGAGTCATACCCAACGGACGGATGCGTCGTCGTGCGACCAAGGAAGGTGTAGGTTTCTCCCACCGTAAGTGGCCGATCCGAGACGAAGCCGACCGTGCGGTTCCCCTCAAGTTCCACGGCATAGATGTTGATGATCTCGCCGGTGGAGGAGCGGACGGAATAGGCATATTCCGGGGTCAAGCGGCAACCGGCACCTTCGCTTACGCCATTGATGGTGGTTGCCCGGTTGAGGACCTGACTTCCATCGCCATCATCGAAAGCGTTGTCATTGTCATCGATGCCAACAGAGAGCGGCGAGGCGTTTGCAGTGATCTGGAACGTGGACCCGACGACATCATCTTCGCCCGAAGCATCGTTCGGGAAGGGGTTTCTGTTGCCTGCCGCATTGGTGACGGCAACCTGATTGAGCTGCCAGACAAGAAGGGTGCGGTCAGCACCGGGTTCCGGGGTCACACTACCCTGAATGGTCGAGTTGACTGAGCCTTCGGTTGTGGCATCGCCGTAAATCAGGTCGCTGCCAGCACCGCCGTTGATCGTGTCATTGCCTGCGCCACCCGTGATGGCATCATTGCCGTCACCGCCCAAAAGGCTGTCGTTGCCTGCATTGCCGTTGATCGTATCCGCACCAGCGCCGCCAAAGATGGTGTCGTTGCCATCGCCACCATTGAGCGTGTCATCCCCGATGCCCGGACCAGCGGGAACCGTGGTGTCGAGCCAGCTGTTGGCGAGGCTGGAATAGGGAACATCGGGATCTGTGGTGATGCGCTGAATGAAGGTGTAGGTCTGACCGGGGGCAAGCGGTCTGTCGGAAACGAAGCCAACGGTTTCGTTGCCTTCGAGTTCGACCGCATAGATGTTGATGATCGTGCCGTCCGATGCGCGCACGGAATAGCCGTATTCGGGGGTGAAGCGCTTGCCTGCCGGTTCGGATACGCCGAACAGCGTCACACCCTGAGACAGCACCTGAGAACCATCGCCGTCGTCAAAGTTCGGGTCGTTGTCATTGAGGCCCACGCCAGTGGGAATCGCGTTCGGAGTGATGGTGAAGGTTGACCCGGCGACGTCGGATTCGCCGCTGGCATCGTTCGGGAAGGGAAAATCGTTCCCGCCCAGATTGGTGACCGAAATCTGGTTCAGCTGCCACACGAGAACTGTCTGGTTCGCGCCGGACACCGGGTTGACGGTCCGCTCGGAGGGGGTGATGCCGGGGGCGTTGTCACCATAGATCGTATCGTTGCCCGCGCGACCGTCGACGAAATCGCCGCCGTTGCCGCCGACGATCAGGTCGTCGCCGTTGGTGCCGATGAGGGTGTCTGCGCCGTTGGTGCCGATGATATCAGCCATGTCTAATCTCCAATCTCTCACGCCCGGGTCTGGCCCGGCGGATCATGTCAAAGGGGGAAGCGCGCACGGGGGGCGGTGGTGCCCCCTTTGGCATTGCAGATTGTCTGGGCGGCGTGCCGCAGGGCCATCGCGACGGCGGCGTCGGTCGTACCGGACCCGAGCATCGGGGATGCGGGCCGCCTTCTGGCGATGAGCGGATGATGCACGTGTCGCGGAAGGCCGCTGCCGCATGTGGCACGGGGCGCCGATTGGCGCGAGACGACACGGCGGGGAGGGTGGAGCGGTTTATGCCCTGCGATGCTGGCAAAGCAGCACACGGACTCGGGCCGGTACGATGACGAGGGCATGGCAGCGCCTTTACTGGTTACACACACACAAGGGCCGCTGCGCGCCTGCCCGCCGCGCCTTTCACGATACCACCGCGTGCCCCCATCCCACCCAGACCGAGCAGACGGTGCGGGGTGGAAAACGCGGCGCATCGAGAATGACGGGCAGCCGTCAGAAGCCGATACAGACGTTACTGTTAGTGTTTTCTTTGCAATTCGCGGTGCTCTCAGTCGACAAGCGCCGGAAAATCGGTGGAATTGTCAGAAATCACGCTTGGCGCCAACGAGCTGGCGGGAAACGTGGTTGGCGACTGGTTTGTTGGTCGGTTGGCGGCAGACTATTGTTTCCGATATGCGTAAATGGCATTTTGTGGCACTAAAGGGCGGTTCTTGGCCTGCGGTTTGGCGCGAATCGCAAAACTCGGCTGCCATGATCAGCGTCTTGGCGGGGCTGGGGCATGAGTTTTGCCTCTGTTTCCTAGAATAGCCCGATTTCGGGTGTTGCCTTTGCGAACTTTGGGTTGTGTTGAGTGGAGTGCAGGTTGCCTATGAGTGAATTGACCCGGACTGTTTCCCAAGCCGAGGTGATTTCCACCTTTGGAACAAGCTTTTGGGTGAGCAGCGATTCGGCTGCGGACTATGTGCTGAATCCGGCATTTCTGCGGTTTGCCATGCTCGCGATCGGCATTTATGCGCTGATGGATCAGGGCAACGGTGCGCAGGTGCTTGTTGGCTGGCAACATCCCGTGATGTGGCTGACGATGGCGCTGGCCGCCATTTCGGGTTTGATCCTAGTGGTTGGGCTTGCGTTCCAGTTGCACCGGCGCGGGACTTTGCGCCGCATCTATACGCCCTTCCTGATGTTGCCGATCATCATGCTTGTCGAAGGGACGGAACAGGGTGTCGTTCAGCTTTTGCAGGCTGGCGATTGGAAGACATTGCCCCAGACCCTGACAGATCTGACGCGCGACATGATGGTGATCATCCTGCTGGATGTGATGCACGCGCTCTATGTCGTTCCGGTCCATCCGAGGGCTTCGCTTGATCCACCCGGGCAGGCAGGGGCCGACCCTGTGGCTCAGGTGCAAAAGCAGGCGGCACAGCCGACGCAGCCAGCGACGATCGTGGCACCGGAGGCCCCCATCCCGGAGACGATGATGGATACGTCTGACCGGACGGAGGGCGGTGCCGAAGGCGAGACCGTCCGGATCGCGGATCGCAGCTTTCCCATCGGGGATATTCAATCGATCCGGACCGAGGATCACTATCTGAACGTCGTCACGCGCGCATCGCGCAGCATGTTGCGGGCAAAGCTCTCCGATCTGGACGTGCTGCATGATGGTCGCCACGGGATCCAGATCAACCGATCGCAATGGGTAAGTTTTGCAGCGATCGCGTCGGTGGTCGATGAAGAGAACGGGCAGGTCACGCTGAATCTGGTGAATGGGGACAGTGCGACCGTGTCGCGGACGCGGCGGCTGGTGTTCATGCAGCTGTACAACAGCCACCGCGCCCGGCAGGCCTAGCGCGCAAAGCGCATGGGCAGAGTGAAGCTGGTGCTGCCCTGCGACAGGCCCTCGGGCGCGGCAGGGAAACGGCCTGCGGCGCGGACGGCCTTCAGGGCGGCCTCGTCCAGTGCCGCATTGCCGGAAGAGGCCGCGATGGAGAGATCGGCCAACGCGCCGGATCGGGTGACTGTCAGGCGCACGGTGACGGTGCCCGATGCGCCATCGGCGGCCATGGGATATCGTTTGCGCTTTTCAATCCGCGCCCGGATCGAGGCACCCCAGCTTGCCGTCAGATCATTGATCCGGCTTTGTGACAGGCTGGGTGCCTGTGCCTGCCCATCATCGCCTTCCACAGCACCCCCACCCGCGCCATCGGCGACCTGCGCGGCGCTGCTGTCAGATGGCGCTGGCGTGGCGGGGCGGGGTTTTGCGGCAGCCGGGGCGGCGGGGCGAGGCCGGGGCTTCACCGCCCGAGGGGGCGGCGGGGCGGGTGCCGTATCTGCCTGCGGCAAGGCGTCGGGGGGCGGGGGGGCCAGCGGGGCGGCCGCAAGGGCCGGGGCAGTGTCATTCACGGCGGCCGGTGCCAGCGCGTGAGGGGTGGTTTCAAGGGTGGGTGGGGTGGCCATATCCTGAAGCGGAGACACCTCCGGAGGCGAATCCCAGGCGGCGACCATGTCAAGGACGGAGGGACCGGCCGCCTGCAGCGAGATCATGTCAGCCCCGCCTGCCCCGCTGCCCGAGGCCCCGGCAGGGCCGGGGCGCAGGGCGAAGGCCCCCAGATGCAGGCCCAGCGCGACGACCAGCGCAACGGCGGCCTGCAGCCGCGCGCCGGTCATGGGGCGGCCCCGCCGATGGCGACAAGCTCGACACTGTCAAAGCCCAGCGCGGGAAGGCGCGGCATCAGGGCGGCAAGCCGGGCAGCGGGAAGGGCACTGTCGGCGCGCAGGGTAAGGCGCGGCGGATCGGCGCGACAATCGGTGCTGCCGCAGTGATCCGTGCGGCTGGCCACAAGCGCGGCCAATGCAGCATCGCCCCGATGCTCGCGGTAACCCAGCAGGCCATCAGCCGCGATGAAGAGGGTGAAGTCTCCTTGGGCTTCGGCCTCGGTCATGGCTTGCGGGGGGGTGACGGCAAAGGGTTCGGGGGTGGTCATCCGGGCGGCGATCAGGAAGAAGATCAGCAGCAGGAAGATGACGTTGATCATCGGCAGAAGGTTTTCTTCCGGTTTGCGGCGCGGTGGATCGCGGAAATCCATCCGATCACTCCACCAGAACCAGCCGGGTCAGGCCCGCTGCACCCAGCCTGTCCATCACCACGACCAGCGCCTGCAGATCGGCCCCGTCACGCGCACGCAGGATGATGGCATCGTCGGGGGATTGCATGAGGGAGCCGAGCGCGGCGGCAAGACTGTCGGCTGCGACGGGAACACCGTTCAGCGACAGGCCGATTGGGGTGAGTTCCACAAGCCGGGGGGGGCCGCTGTAGACGCTGGCGGGGCCCGCCGCCGCGAGAGGCAGCGCGCGGTCTACGCCAAAGCGCGAGGCGAGCATGAAGAAGATCAGCAGCAGGAAGACCACATCGATCATTGGCGTCAGGTTCGGACGCCGCCGCGTGCGGGGGGCATCGTCGAAGCGGATCATTCCGCAGCCTGACGCAACGGCGCGGCTGGCCGGGGGCCATGCAGGATGCGGGTAGCGGCATCCTCCATATCGTGGCGCAGCGAGTCGACCACAGCTTCGAACCATGTCAGCGCCACTTGGGCCGGGATGGCCACGGCCATGCCGGCGGCGGTGGTGAGCAGCGCCTCCCATATCCCGCCAGCGAGCAGGGCGGGGTCAGCGCGGGCACCGGCCTCTTGCAGGGTCTGGAAGGCCGCGATCATGCCGGTCACGGTGCCAAGGAGCCCCAGAAGCGGGCCGATGGTGGAGGCGAGTTCCAATCCCCGCAGGCCATCGCGCGCCTGTGCGAGCAGGCCACGGGCGACGCGACCGGCTTCCGCCTCGGCGGCATCGCGGTCGAGCGTGGGGTCGAGGGCGGCGCGCATCACGGCATGGGCCAGACGGGCGCGGTGCGACTGGCGGTTGGAGAGGAGGGCCAGCGCCTCTGCCGTCTTGCCTTGCGACCAGAGGTCAAGCGCGGCGGCGGTGTGGCGGCCACCGGACCATGCCCCGAAAGACAAGAGGCGCATGATCTTCCACAGGATGAGAGCAGCGGTCAGGACAGAGAGCCCCGCGATGGCCCACATGGCCGGACCGCCCATGTCGATGAAGGCCACCAGCGACGACAGCGCGGTTTCCGGCACCGGGGCACCAAGGTCTATGGCAGGGTCCATGGCAACATCCTTGTGGCAGGAGTCTTGCCTATGGGCGGAGGCTTGGCCTTGTCAACGCCGGAGGGGCGGTTCCCCCCGGCGTTTCGGGAGGACAGGCCGGGGAACCGGCCTTGCGCGTGCAAAACCGACCCTTGCCGATGCGCGACCGTCCTGCCCCGCTATTGCCGTAGCGTGGTCAGCGCAGGCTTTGCAGCAGGGCCTGCGACGGGGTGCCAGTCACCGGCAGGCCTTGGCTGGCCTGATAGGCGCGGATGGCGGCTTCCGTATTGGCACCGATCACGCCATCGGTTCCCTGCGTATCAAAACCGCGGGCGGTGAGGCGCTGTTGCAGGGTGACCCGGTCTGCCTTTGTCAGCCCGTTGGAATCGGGGGGGAAGCTGCCCCGCAACGGCCCGGCCCCGCCGATGCGGTCGGCCAGATGGCCGACGCCGATCGCATAGGCATCGGAGTTGTTATAGCGCTTGATGACCCGGAAATTGGAGGTGGTGTTGAAGCTGGGGCCGCCGGGCTGGGGCTGGATCACACCGCCGGACGGGCCGCCGCTGCCAACCTCACCCCCCCAGCGCAGGCCGGGGGTCCAGCCGTTGCGCTGCAGATAGGCGGCGGTGGAGGCCAGCGCATCGGTGGGATCTTCGGACCAGATGTCGCGCCGACCGTCGCCGGTGAAATCCACCGCGAATTGCAGATAGGAGGTGGGGATGAACTGGGTATGCCCCATGGCCCCGGCCCAGCTGCCGGTCATGCGGGCGGCTGGGATATCGCCGTTCTGCAGGATTTTCAGCGCCGCGATCAGTTGTTGTTCAAAGAACGGCCCGCGCCGCCCATCAAAGGCGAGGGTCGAGCAGGCCGAGATGACCGGGATGTCGCCACGCCGTTCGCCGTAAAAGCTTTCCAGACCCCAGATCGCCGTGATGACTTCGGCTTCAACCCCGTATTGGGCTTGCAGCGTATTCAGGGTACCGCGATGGCGGGCAAAGGCAGCGCGGCCTTTCGCGACGCGTTCATCCGAGACTGCGATGGAGAGGTAGTCTTCCAGACTGCGGCTGGTTTCGGTCTGGTTCCTGTCGCGCGTCACGACGCCGGACAGATAGCCGGTGCCCTGAAAGGCCATAGACAGTGTGGATTGCGAAATGCCCTGCCCGGCGGCGCGGTCGCGGAACGCCGCCACCCATGCATCATAAGCGCCGTTTGGCGCGGGCCGGAGGTCGGCGGCCAGTTCCCCCGGAAACGCGGTGCTGCCGCCGCGCGGAAGGCTTGGGGCGCAGGCGCTGATGCCAAGGCCCACAAGGCCAATGCTGAACAGGCGTCGGTTGATCTGCATGGGTCTGCTCACCTCTGGTTGATTTTTCATTCATAATGCCGGGAGTTGGCGGCGCATACAACGCCGCAGGTCCAAGATCGGCGGAAGCGGCGGGAATGTCCGATGGCGGATGCACCCTGACCGATCGGGGGCGCTGGATCGGTGCGGCGGCGCGTCACCGACGCTTCGTCAAAGTTTCACCGAAGTCGAACAGTTCTGTCGTCAGGTCTGCGCAGACTTCCCGCGTCAACAACGCAGGATTCCTCTAGATGTCTTTCCGTCCGATCCTTGGCGCCGCTCTGTGCCGCTCCAGCCTTGCTGCCCATGTCGACTGGCTTCGCGAAGCCCCGCGCGATCTGGAATTGCAGCATTTCGTCGATGCCGACGTGCTTGATGGCGACTGGTCGGATCTGGCCGCCGAGGTGAACCAGCTGCTGGACGGCCACGAGGGACGCCGTGGCATCCATGGGCCGTTCTGGGGATTCACCGTCGCATCCTATGACCCGGAGGTCCGCCGCATCGTTGCGCGCAGGATGGATCAGGCGCTGGATGTCTGTGCGGCGGTAAATGGCACCCATGTCGTGATCCATTCGCCCTTCACCACCTGGGGCTACAACCATCGTGGGCTGTACCCGACTGACTCCGACCGGATGCTGTCGGCCGCCCGCGACACGTTGAGCGCCGCGTTGAAGCGGGCCGAGGATATGGGCGTGACCTTTGTTCTGGAGAACATCGAAGACGTGGAGCCATCGGACCGCGCCATGCTGTGCGAAGCGCTGGGCTGGCAGGCGCTGGAACTGTCGGTCGATACGGGCCACGCGCATTATGCCCATGGCTCGACAGGTGCGCCGCCGGTCGACTTCTACATCCGCGCCGCGGGCGCGCGACTGGGGCATATCCATCTGCAGGATGCCGATGGTTTTGCCGACCGGCACTGGCAGATCGGGCATGGCACGATCCTGTGGCCGTCGGTCTTTTCGGCAATTGCCCAGACCGGTGCCAATCCGCGCCTGATCTTGGAGTTGCGCGACAAGGCGGGGGTTCTGCCTTCGGCGCAGTATCTGAAATCGCTGGGGCTTGCCGAATGACCCTGCTGAAGTTCATCGTCCTGTCCGACCTTCACCTCGGACCGCCGGGTGTGCCTGTCAACGGGCTGGATACGGGTGCCCGTCTGGCCGAGGCGGTGGCCACCATCACCCGCGATCATGCCGATGCGGAATTTGTGCTGTTGGCCGGAGATCTGGCAGACCGGGGGGAGGTGGCGGCCTATCACCATCTCCGTGATCTTCTGACCCCGCTGCCGATGCCGGTTCATATCACGCTGGGCAACCACGATGATCGCACGGCGTTCCTGAGCGCCTTTGGGCCGGACCGCGACGATCCGCAGGGCCGGGTGTCGCAGGTGATCGATGCGGGCGGCCACCGGATCATCCTTCTGGATACAACGGAACCGGGGCTTGTCGGAGGGCGGCTGTGCCAGCAGCGGCTGGACTGGTTGGCCGCGCGTCTGGACGAGGCGCAGGACCGCCCGGTCATCGTTGTGCAGCACCATCACGCCAATCCGCTGTCGCTGCCGGTGGACGAGATCATTCTGGAGAATGCCGAGGACTATCTCGCCGTGCTGCAGCGCCACCCCGAGATCCGTCAGGTCATCGCCGGCCATGTTCATCTGCCTTCGGCGGCGGTGTGGCGCGGCATTCCGATGACGACGCTCGCCGGTTCGCATTATTCCGTGACCCCGCATGTGCCGGGTGTGCCGGGCGCGCAGCGGCAGTTGGAAGGCCCGGCCCAGATGGCTGTGGTGCTGGCCACAAGCGACGGGGTGACCGTGCATTTCCAAGACCACGGTGACCGGCATCTGACGATGGCGCCCGGCCTGTTCGACTAGGCCCCGGCGCCGCATCCCTGATCTTTTCAACCCGCCGGGAAGCACCCGGCGGGCGAGTGGCGTTTTGACGCCAACTATATGATTTGTAACATTTTTTGTGACTTTACTGTCGTCTTTGCGTCACCGAATCCTCTTATACGGTCGCTGCGCTGCACCCGGAGCAGCTGCCTCATACGGAGACAGGGAAAATGAACCACAAACTTGCTACGGCCGCGCTGGTGCTCGCCGCCACCGCTGGCACGGCTTCGGCCGAGAAGATCAAGTTCGAATACTGGTACGGTCTGACCGGCGACCTCGGCGCTGTCGTGGCCGAGACCTGCAATCGCTTCAACGCCTCGCAGGACCAGTTCGAAGCGGTTTGCGTGGGCCAGGACGGCTATGAGAAGGCCGTGCAGAACACGATCGCGGCCTTCCGCGCGGGCAAGCACCCGACGCTTCTGCAATCGTTCGACGCGGGCACCGCTGACCTGATGCTGTCGGGCGAGTTCTACCCGGTGACGAAGCTGATGGCCGATACCGGCGTGACCATCGACTGGGCCGACTATTTCCCCGGCATCGCCAATTACTATTCTTCGTCCAAGGGCGAGTTCTTCTCGATGCCTTGGAACTCTTCCACCCCGGTGTACTATTTCAACAAGGACATCTTCGCCAAGGCAGGCATCACCGAGGCCCCGATCACCTGGGAAGGCCTGGAAGCCGCCCTCGTGAAGGTCAAGGAATCCGGCGCCGCTTGTGGTCTGGCCTATGCGCCGTCGTCGTGGATCGACCTGGAGCAGTTCTCGTATGCGCATAACGTACCGGTCGCGTCGAACAACAACGGCTATGACGGGCTGGATACCGAACTGCTGTTCAATACCACACTGCACGTCCAGCACATGGAAAACATCCAGCGCTGGATCGAAGGCGGCTTTGCCACGATCCGCACGCAGGCTGCGGGCAAGACCGCGCGTGACAGCTTTGTCGAAGGCGAATGCGCGGTGTTCTTTTCGTCTATCGCGGATCACAACACCATCCACAAGCTGACGCCCGCTTTTGCTTGGGACGTCCAGATGATCCCGACCTATGAAGCTGTCGAGCGTAACAACACCGTCGTTGGCGGTGCCTCGCTTTGGGTGCTTTCGGGCAAGACGGATGAGGAATACAAGGCCGCAGCCACCTATCTGGCCTTCCTTGCCACCAAGGAAGAACAGCAGTTCCTGCTGGAAAACACGGGCTACATCCCGGTGACGAAATCGACCTATGACGCGCTGCTGGCCGAAGGTTTTTACGCCAAAGAGCCCTTCATCAACCGCGACATCGCAATGAAGTCGTTGACCGTGACCGAGACGGGCCCGCTGACCCGTGGTCTGCGTCTGGGTGGCATGATCCAGATCCGCGCCGAATGGACTGCCGAAGTTGAAGCCGCCCTTGCCGGCCAGAAGACCATGAAAGAGGCGCTGGATACCGCAACCAGCCGTGGCAACGAGATCCTCGCCCGGTTTGCCCAGACCTATGCGGGCAAGTCCTTCCCCTAAGCCTTGATCAAGGGGGCGCGGCTGCCTTGGCCGCGCCCCTTACCTTTTATCGGGGGACACCATGCGCCGCGCCTATTTCAAGTTCAGCTGGATCGCCGCAGCGCTGCTGGCACCGCAGCTTTTGATCATTTTCGTTTTTTTCTACTGGCCCTCGGCGCAGGCACTTTACTGGGCCTTCACGCTGGAACAGCCGTGGGGCGGCGGCAATACATGGGTGGGGTTGGACAATTTCCGCAAGGTGCTGAGCGACCCGTATTATTGGGGATCGGTCCGCGTGTCGGTGATCTATGCCTTGGCGACGACGGTGCTGGCGATGTCGATGGCGCTGACGCTTGCGATCTTCGTTGACCGGCAGTTGGCAGGCTACAAGGCCTATCGCGTGGCGATCATCTGGCCCTATGCGGTGGCGGCCCCTGCGGTGGGTCTTGCGTTCCAGTTCGTGTTCAATCCGGGGGCTGGCATCTTTTCGTATATCAACACCATCTCTCCGGGGTGGTGGGACCTGTCGAAATACCCTTGGCAGGCGGTCACGGCCATTGTCATTGCCGGCGCGTGGAAGCAGGTCGCCTATAGTTTCGTCTTCTTTCTGGCGGCCCTTCAATCCATCCCCCGCAGCCTGACCGAGGCCGCCGCGATGGACGGCGCGCGACCGCTTCGGCGGATGATCGACCTGCAACTGCCGCTGCTGACGCCGACGTTCTTTTTCCTGCTGGTAATCAACATCACCGACAGCTTTACCGACAGCTTCGGCATCGTTGATACGCTGACCGGCGGCGGGCCGTTCAGGGCCACCGATTTGATGGTCTACAAAATCTATGCCGATGGGTTCCGGGGCTTTGACTACTCGGGTGCTGCGGCCCAATCCATCATCCTGATGCTTCTCGTCATGGCGCTGACCTTTGTGCAGTTCCGCTATGTCGAGAAGCGCGTGCATTACACCTGAGGGGATCGTCATGATCGAACGCACGCCCATTCTGAACATCGTGACCCATGTGATCCTGATCTTCGGGCTGATCCTGATCCTTGTGCCGATATGGCTGGCCTTTGTCGGCGCGACGCTGACCCTGCAAGAGGTGAACAGCGCCCCGATCGAGCTTTGGCCGGGCGACCAGCTTTTCGTGAACCTGCGTGAGGCTTGGGCGATTTCCGATTTCGGACAGAAGTTCATCAACACGCTGATCGTCGCGACTGGGGTCGTTCTGGGCAAGATCACGCTGGCCTGCATTACGGCCTTTGCTCTGGTGTTCTTCAACTTTCGCGGCCGGATGCTGATCTTCTGGATGATTTTCATCACCCTGATGCTTCCCTTGGAAGTTCGCATCGTTCCGACCTATGCGGTGGCGGCGAATGCGCTGACGCCGTTCCAGACGATCATGGATTGGACCGGGATCAGCTGGCTGATCAATGCGGTTTCGGGTGTGGAAGTCAGCCTGGAGTGGAACCTCCTCAATTCCTATACGGGCCTGATCCTGCCCTTGGTCGCCACCGCGACCGGCACCTTTCTTTACCGCCAGTTCTTTCTGACCATCCCGGATGAGCTGGTCGAGGCCGCACGGATGGATGGCGCGGGACCATTGCGCTTTCTGTGGGATGTCCTGATTCCGCTTTCAAAGACCAACATCGCGGCCTTGGCGACGATCATGTTCGTCTATGCGTGGAACCAGTATCTGTGGCCGCTTCTGGTTGTCACCGACCGGGCGAATTACGGGATGGTGGTGGTGCAACTGTCCGACCTTGTTCCCGACCAGCTGACCACCGGCGGCGGGACCCCGACCTGGCACCTCGCGATGGCGGCAACGCTGGTCGTCATGCTGCCCCCTATCCTCATCGTCATCCTCATGCAGCGCTGGTTTGTGCGCGGCCTGATCAACACCGACAAGTGAGAGCCCCAATGGCCGAAATCGCCATCCGCAACGTGACCAAGACCTATGGCAAGACAACGATCATGGAGGGGGTCAACCTCGACATCCACGACGGGGAGTTCGTTGTTATCCTTGGCCCCTCGGGCTGTGGCAAATCCACGCTTCTGCGCCTGATCGCCGGGCTGGAAGAGATCACAGCGGGCGAGATCGCCATCGGGGGCGAGATCGTGAACAAGCTGGAACCCCGTGAACGCGGCTGTGCCATGGTGTTCCAGAACTACGCGCTGTACCCCCATATGACGGTGGCCGAAAATATCGGCTATGCGCTGAAGGTGGCAGGCGTGCCCAAGGCCGAACGGCTGGCGCGGGTGGCCGAGACGGCGAAATCGGTGGGCCTTGGTGATTTTCTGGATCGCAAGCCGGGGCAACTTTCGGGTGGACAGCGCCAGCGCGTTGCGATGGCCCGCGCCATCATCCGCTCGCCCAAGGTGTTTCTGTTCGACGAACCGCTGTCGAACCTTGATGCGAAGCTGCGGGTCCAGATGCGCCACGAAATCCGCCGCATCCACAACCAGATCAAGGCGACTTCGGTCTTTGTCACGCATGACCAGCATGAGGGCATGACGCTGGCGGACCGGCTGGTGGTCATGAACAAGGGCACGATTGAGCAGGTCGGTACGCCGGCAGAGATCTATGATCGGCCGGCCTCGCTGTATGTTGCAGGCTTCATCGGCAGCCCGGCGATGAACTTTCTGCCCGGCCAATACGATGCCGCGCGCCGCGCCGTCGTGCTGGAAGGCGGGGCTGTGATCGGGATGCCGGCCGACCATCAGGCCGTCGACGGCCAACTGGTGCAACTGGGTATCCGCCCCGAGCATGTGTCACTGCGTGCGCCCGGTCAGGGCATGATCGACGCAAGGCTGGAGATCGTGGAAGATCTTGGCGCTGCGCGCTTGTGGAACCTGAAGATCGAGGACATTCCGTTCAGCCTGATCACCGAGGCCCGACCGCATATCGATACGGGGACGATGACCGGCATAGCGCTTGATCTGCGGCAAGCCCATCTGTTCGATGGCGTCAGCGGCAAGCGGATCGATGCACGGACGGCCACTGTTGCCGCGCGTGCCGTTCCCGCGGAATAGCGTGGTCCCCCCTTCTGCGACCGGGTCTTTCAATCGGGCCGTCCGCGACAGGGGGGCTGCGATACCAAGCGGGCCAGACTATCCGGGTGCGAGAGTGCACGTGTTGCGATGACTGTTCGCCATGGGCCGGGTTGCCGGGTTATGGGGCGCTTTTCGACAGCGCCTTGAGGGCTGTGCCAGTGAGGTGACCCTAGATTTCTTGATGCTTTTGCCCTCTGACTTTGAGGCGCGGAGGCCGAGATGGGACAAGCGACGCAAGTTGCAGAACGGTGAAGCCGTGTTCATACGGCCTCAATGAAAGTGGTAACTTAGCCTGCTCAGTTTCCTGCCAGCGCTGCACCGAGGTCTGCGGCGGCGGAGGTAACCGCTGCAATCAGCATTGCGCGATCCGGAGAGTTCAGCCGCTGTTCCGGCGCGGCGAGGCTGAGGGCCGCGACGACGTGACCTTCCGCATCGAGGACCGGGGCCGCAATGCAGCCGGCATGTTCGTTCGTCTCCCCAATCTCGATCGCGTGGCCTGCTGAGCGGAAGGCGCGGATCTGCGCGATCAGGCGATCTACGTCGGTTTCTGCGCGCCCGGTGGGCGACGGCGCGACCGTGGCGGCAAGCAGGCGGCGCAGC
The DNA here is from genome assembly GCA_013824045.1 of Rhodobacter sp. Classification (GTDB taxonomy): domain Bacteria; phylum Pseudomonadota; class Alphaproteobacteria; order Rhodobacterales; family Rhodobacteraceae; genus Paragemmobacter. The sequence goes on from PNND01000354.1 coordinate 14,245, forward strand.
GCGGCATCGTCCAGATCGGAGACGAGAAGCCGCCCAGCGGCGGCCCAGTTGACCGGCACGCGCGACCCGGTGTTCGAAATGATGCGGACAGCGCGAAAGCCTTCCTGTTTCAGAAGCACATGCATCAGCGGGCCGTCCATGGCCGAAAGCTGCACGGTTTCTCCCGTCTGGTCGCGCAGGGACTGCACGATGCGGGTGCCTTCGCGCAGGATATCGACCTGCGCGCGATAGCCCTGACCCAGTTCGTGCAGCAGGTGGCCGAGCGCGAAGCGGGTGCCATCCACAGGGGTGAGCAGGCCTTCGTCCAGCATCGCATGGACAAGGTCATAGGCGGTGGATTTCGGGATCGACAGGTTGGCGGCCATCTCGGCCACGGTCAGGGCCTCGCCCCGGCTGCGGATCAGCGAGAGCATCCCCACGGCGCGGCGCAAACTGCGCGCGCCGGATCCGGTGGGTTCGGCCCGTTGAAGGGGCGCGATTTGGGGGCGGCCCATCAATAGGTCGCCCGTCCACCCGACAGGTCAAAGACAGCGCCGGTGGTGAAGCTGTTCTCGGCGGAGGCGAGCCAGAGGATCATGCCGGCGGCCTCTTCGACCTTCAGGAAGCGGCCGCGCGGGATCTTGGCCAGCATATAGTCGATATGTTCCTGCTTCATCTGATCGAAGATGCGGGTGCGGGCGGCGGCGGGGGTGACGCAGTTGACGGCGATGTTCTCGCCCGCATGTTCCTTGCCCAGCGATTTCGTCAGCGCGATGACCCCGGCCTTGGAGGCGGAATAGGCGGCGGCGTTGGGATTGCCCTCCTTCCCGGCGATGGAGGCAATGGTGACAACACGGCCATAGCCCTGTGCCTGCATCTGAGGGATCAGCGCGCGGCAGCAGTTGAAGGTGCCGGTGAGGTTGATGTCGAGGATGCGTCGCCATTCGGCGGGGTCATAGGACACGACCGGGCCGTTGGAGCCTGCGATGCCCGCCGAGGTGACGAGGATCGCCACCGGGCCCAGCGCCGCCTCGGTCGCGGCGGCGGCGCGGGCGGTGGCGTCGGTATCAGAGACGTCGAGTGCGAAGGCCCGCCCGCCGAGCCGGGCCGCCTCGGCCTCGGCCAGCGCGGCATCCATGTCCCAGATCGCGAGCTTTGCCCCCGCCTGCGCCAAGCGTTCGGCGACGGCGAGGCCGATGCCCTGTGCGCCCCCCGTCACCACGGCCACGCGCCCTGCAAGACCCCTATCGTCCATCCGTCCCCTCCCGCGCCTGTCGCGCTGCTTGACTCATGGCTTGGGTCCACCTTACGCTGTTCGAAATCCCGGATGCAATTCCGAAATTTCGGAAAACGGGACAGGGAGGAACGGATGTCGCGCTTGACCCTTCCCGTCAGACCCTGCCGAGGCCACGCGTGAGCGGGCTGCTTGCCGGACTCACGTGCCTTGTGACCGGCGCTGGCCAAGGGCTGGGCCGGGGCATTGCAGCCGAAATGGCGGCAGAGGGCGCGCATGTGGCGCTGATCGACCTGAACCCCGAGACCGTGGCAGAGGCGGCAGAGGCGATCGGCGCGGCCGGCGGGTCAGCGGAGGCGCATGCGCTGGATGTGACGGATGGCGCAGGCTATGCGGCGTTGGTGGAGACCCTTGCGGCACGGCGGGGGATCGACGTGCTGGTGAACAATGCGGGCATCAACCCGCCGCCGCGCAGCCTTCTTGACGATACGCAGCAGGATTGGGACCGAACGCTGGCCGTGAACCTTGAGGCCGTGTGGCGCGGATCGAAGCTGGTCGCGCCGCATATGGTGAGGGCGGGGCGGGGGCGGATCATCCATATCTCATCCGTGCAGGGCTTCGTTTCCAGCGGGATGTGTGGGTCCTACAACGCTGCCAAGGGGGGCGTGATCGGGCTGACGAAATCGATGGCGGTGGAATTGGCACCGCATGGCATCCTTGTGAATGCTGTGGCGCCGGGTTTCCTGCGCACGCCGATGGCGGTGGTGGACGGGGTGGACGAGACGGAAACCCCCGTCTTTCGTGACTGGTATGTCGGACAAGGGCGCATCCCCCTGCGGCGCGCGGGAGAGCCGGAGGATGTGGCGGGGACGGTGGTGTTTCTTGCCTCGCCCCTCTGCCGCTGGATGACGGGTCAGGTACTGGTGGTCGACGGGGGAATGACCGCGACTTTCTGAGTGAACAAAGCAACAAGACCAAACAGGGAGAACGACATGACGACGACCGCAAGACGCTCGCCCACTGGTGCCGGACTGATGGACCGCCGCCGACTGCTGCAGGCGGGGGCCGGGCTGGGGGCACTGACGCTGACCGGGGGACTGGCGGGGCGCGCGCTGGCGCAGACGCCCACGCTGGACATGTGGTGGTGGGGCGAGCAGGAACTGCCGGGGCTGCAGGCCTATCTGGACAAGGCCATCGCCGCCTTCGGCGAGGCGCAGGTGACGCCGATGCTGCAGGACACCGCCGTGGTGATCTCGCAGTTCCAGACGGCGGCGGCGGCGGGCGAACCGCCGGACCTGCAATATCTTTGGAACGGCATCTATCACATGGAAAGCGTCTGGCTGGGCTATCTGGCGCATCTGGACGGGCTGATGGATGCGGACCTTCTGGCCGCGTCGAACCATGGGCCGCTGTCGCGCTTTGACGGCCATGTCTGGCGGATGGGGTGGTACCCGCTGCCGATGCCTTGGTATTACAACAAGGACCTGTTCGATAAAGCGGGCCTGAACGCCGATGCGCCGCCCGCGACATGGGAAGAGTTGCTGGCCGCCTGCGAGGCGCTGAAGACCGCCGGGGTGGAACCCTTCGGCGGCGGGGTGCAGGACGGATACTGGGCAGAGTGGTACATCACGCATGGGCTGTCGCAGAACCTCGACAGCGTAGGGGATGCGGTCAATCTGTTCATCGGGGATTTGGATTTCCGCGAGCCTCGCTATCACCAGCATTGGGTGAAGCTGCAGGAATTGCGCGATGCGGGCTTCCTGAACAAGGACATGGCGTCGCTGGGCCTCTATCCCGGCATCGACCTTTGCGTGAACGGGCAATTGGGCATCTGTTCGTCGATCGGCACGCGGCTGCCCGCCGATGCCAAGACGACGAACGGGCGGATCGGTTGCATGGTGCTGCCCGTCTTCGGGCAAGGCGCATTGGCGGGGCGTCCGGTGGTGGACATGCAGGGCATGGGCATCGCGGCCGGGTCGGAGGCGAAGGAGGCGGCGGCGGCCTTCCTGAACTTCCTCAACGCGCCCGAACAATTGGCCAGCTTCTGGGATGCGACGGGATGGATTCCGGCAGCGTCGGGCTTTGACGACAGCGTGATTTCGGACCCATCGGTCAAGGATCTGTGGACGCGCTGGGGCAAGGGGAACAACATCACCAACATCACCAACCTGATGCCGGGCCAGTTCTATGAACAGGCGGCGATCCCCACGGGGCAAAACATCATCACGGCGGGGATGTCGGGCGAAGAGGCGGGCGAATTGGCCGCGCGGGTGGCGCAGGAATGGCGCGACTTCAACCCCGACCTTGTCGAGAAGTATCAGCAATGGGCAAGCGACCTGTCGACCGGTTGATCCTTGGCGGGGCGGCCTGAACGGGCCGCCCCCTGCCCTGCCCCAACGGAAGCCCCGTATGCGCCGCAACAGCCCGCTTGTTCCCTATCTCTTTGTCCTGCCGCTGATATGCCTGCTGGCCTTTGTCTTTGGCCTGTCGCTGATCCGGTTGGTGGAGTTCAGCTTCAAGCAGGTGCGGGGCATCGACGGCCCGTGGATCGGGCTGCGCAATTACGAACTGGTGCTGGGCCAGCCGCTGTTTTGGGAAAGCGTCGGCCATAACCTGAAGCTGTTCTTGACGATCCCGATCATGGTGGGGATCGCGCTGGCGCTGGCGCTGCTGCTCTATGAACGCCTGCCGGGGTGGCGCATCCACCGCACGATCCTGTTCCTGCCCTATATCCTTGCCATCCCGATCATAGCCGTGGTGATGAAGGAGATGTTTCAGTTTTCCGGCCCCGTGAATGCGGTGCTGACGGCGCTGACGCTGGATTTCATGGTGCTGGACTGGATCGGGTCTGCCGATGTCGCGCTGTGGACGGTGATGGGTCTGATTGTCTGGCGTGAGACGGCGCTGGGGGTGATCCTGTTCCTGTCCCGCCTGATGGCGCTGGACGAAAGCCTGATCGAGGCGGCGCGGTTGGACGGGGCAAGCTGGCGGCAGCGGGCGTGGTTCGTGTTGATCCCGCAGATGCGCGGGGTGATCGAGTTTTTCGTGGTGATCAGCGCGATCACCATGCTGTCGGCGGTCTTTGCCTATGTCTATGTGATCGGCGGCGGGCGGGGTGGGCCCGGAACGGCCACGATGGTGATCGAGCTTTACATCTTCAACGCGCTGATCCGCACCAGCCTGCCCGGCATTGCTGCAGCGGTCAGCGTGATGCTGTTTGCGGTGTCGCTTCTGCTGATCTGGGCGCTGTTCCGCGTGCGGCGGCGGGAGGAGGCGTGATGCGGCTTCGCCCCCTGCCTCATCTGGCGCTGTCGGTTGCCTCGGCCATCGCGCTGATCCCCACGCTCTTCATGCTGGTGACCGCGCTTAAGGCGCAGGAGGAGTATCAGGCCGACAAGACAGGCTGGCCCGATGCCTTCGTCTTCGACCATTTCCGCCAGATCCTGTTTGAAACGCCAATCTTCCTCTGGATGGCCAACAGCCTGATCCTCGTGGTGGGGTCGGTGGGCGTGTCGCTGGTCGTGGCCTGCCTTGCCGCCTATGCCATCGCGCGGATGGAGTTCCGGGGGCGGGACGCGCTCTTGACGATGTCGACCGCGCTGATGGCGGTGCCGCCTGTCGTGCTGATCGTGCCGTTGTTCGTGCTTTACACAAGGCTGGGGCTGATCAGCACCTATGGCGGGGCGATCATCATCTATGCGGGGCTGATCACGCCCTTTTCGGTCTATCTGCTGGTGACCTTTTTCCGGTCTTTGCCGCAGGAATTGATCGATGCGGCGGTGATGGATGGGGCGTCGCATCTGCAGATATTGCTGCGGGTGGTGCTTCCTTTGTCTCTGGCACCTCTGCTGACTCTTGTGATCGTGAACGCGCTGTTCGTGTGGAACGATCTGCTGATGGCGGTGATCTTTCTGCAGGACGATGCGAAGAAGACGGTGATGGC
>PNND01000277.1 GCA_013824045.1 Rhodobacter sp.
GTCTGTTCCAGACGCTGTATCACGTCGGCTGAGGCCAATACTGAGAATGATCGAAAGGCCCGGTTTGCGCCGGGCCCTTTTTCGTTTCGAATGACGCAGTGCCGCCTTGTGGGGTCTGTCGACGCGCTTGCCTCTTGTCCTGCGCATGATAGACCGCGCAGGAACGACTGAGTAGCCAAGGCATATCGTGGTTGATGTCCGTCCCATTGCTTATGTCTTCGGGCGCATCCTGATCGTGCTCGCGATCCTGATGCTTGCGCCTGCGGTTCTGGATTGGTCTGCGGGGGATGAAAACGCGCAGGCCTTTTTGTTTTCGGCTCTCGTGGCTGGCGGGATCGGCGGGGCGATTGCGATGGCCACATCCAACGGTATGGGTGGGGCCTTTGACATTCGACAGGCCTATCTGCTGACCGCCGTTATCTGGTTCGGGGTGCCGGCCTTCGGGGCGCTGCCCTTCATGCTGGGCGCACCAGGATTGCAGTTCACGGAGGCCTATTTCGAAGCGGTGTCCGGGATCACCACGACCGGGGCCACGGTGATCTATGGGCTGGATTCCTTGCCTGCGGGCATGAATCTGTGGCGTGGGTTGCTGAATGGGGCAGGTGGGTTGGGGATCGCATTTGTGGCGATGATCTTTCTGCCGGTGATGCGCGTGGGGGGGATGCAGTTCTTTCGGACCGAGGGGTTTGATACCTTTGGCAAGGCCTTGCCGCGCGCGACGGACATCGCCATGCAACTGGTGGGGGTCTATGTCGGTTTGATCCTGATCGCCGGGCTGACCTTTGCCGCCATCGGGATGACGGCGCTGGATGCCACGGTTCACGCGATTGCCGCGATTGCGACCGGTGGCTTTTCGCCACGGGATGCGTCGTTCAACCCCTATGCCGGGGCGGGGGAGTATTTTGGGGCGCTGTTCATGTTCCTCGGATCGCTTCCCTATATCCGTTATGTGCAGTTGGTGAACGGCGACAGCCGCCCCTTATGGCAGGACAGCCAAGTGCGGGCCTATGTGAAGGTGCTGGGTCTGGCGGTGGGATCGGTCACGCTGTGGCGGTGGTGGACTTCGGATATGGAGTTCGAGGATGTCTTCCGCGAAAGCCTGTTCAACCTGACATCCATCATGTCATCGACCGGGTTCTTTTCGGGGTCTTTCCCGGTCTGGGGCGGATATATGCTGGTGGTGGCCTTTGTGATCGGGGTGATCGGGGCCTGTTCGGGATCGAGCGCGTCGGGGTTGTCGGTGTTCCGGGCGCAGTTGATCTGGGCGGCGCTGGTGCAGCAGATGCGGCGGATCATTCTTCCGGGGCGCGTGACACCGGTAAAGTATGACGGACGCACGGTCGAACCGGATGTAATGGATGCGCTGATCCTGTATGTCAGCGGCTTTGTTCTGACGTTGGGCGTGCTGACAGTGGCGATGACGCTGACGGGGGTGGATATCACCTCGTCGCTGTTTGCGGTTTGGACGACGCTGGGCAATATCGGTTACGGGTTTGGACCGTTGGTGGAGCGGACAGGCACATTCGTGGATTTCCCCGATGCGGCGAAGTGGATCATGACACTGGCGATGCTTTTGGGGCGGTTGGGGCTTTTGGCGATATTCGTGCTGGTGCTGCCGCGATTCTGGTTGCGCTAGGCCGGCTCTACGGCGTCATTTCATGGACCCCATTGGTTGACACCGGGAAGACGCCATCCCACCTTGGCAGCCGATGATTGATGTCAGACCCGTTGCCCATATCATCGGACTGGTGATCGTTGCGCTGGGCGCGGCGATGCTGTTCCCAATGGTGCTGGACTGGTCGGCAGGCGATCCGAATTGGCAGGCCTTTCTGAAATCAGGGTTGCTCTGCGTGGTTGCGGGCGGCGCGGTGGCGCTGTCGACGGCGAATGCGCTGTCGGGCGGGCTGACCCTGCAGCAGATCTTTCTTCTGACAGTGTTTGCTTGGGTGGCGGCGTGCTTCTTCGGGGCGCTGCCGCTGGTGCTGGGCGCGCCGGGGCTGAGTTGGCTAGATGCGATCTTTGAGGCGACATCGGGGCTGACGACGACAGGGGCCACGATGATCGTGGGGCTGGATGACTTGCCGAGGGGGGCGAACCTGTGGCGGGGGATGCTGCATTGGCTGGGTGGGCTGGGGATCGTGATCGTCGCCATGCTGTTCCTGCCGGTGATGAAGGTGGGCGGGATGCAGTTCTTCCGGTCCGAGGGGTTTGATACCTTGGGCAAGGTGCTGCCGCGGGCCTTGGATATCTCATCCGCGCTGGTGCAGATCTATGTGGCGATTACGGTGGCCTGCGCGCTGACCTATGCCGCGCTGGGCATGAGCGGTTTCGATGCGGTGGTGCATGCCTTGTCGACGGTGTCGACCGGCGGGTTTTCGACATCGGATCAGTCCTTTGGCAAGTATGTGGGCGTGCTGGAATATGCCGCGGTGGTGTTCATGCTGGCGGGGAGCCTGCCCTTCATCCGGTTCATCCAAGCCTGGCAGGGCGAGTGGACCCCGCTGTGGAAGGACCGGCAGGTGCGGGCCTATCTGCGCTGGAACGCCTATGCCATCGGGGCGATCGTGCTGTATGAGATGATCACGCAGGACATCCCGTTTGACACGGTCCTGCGCGAGACGACGTTCAATGTGGTGTCGATCTTTTCCGGAACCGGGTTCACCAGCACGGATCTGGCGGCTTGGGGGGCCTTTCCCTTTGTGATCCTGTTCATCACCGGGCTGATCGGGGGGTGCACGTCATCGACCGGCTGTTCGGTGAAGGTGTTCCGCTATCTGATCCTGTTCGAGGCGGTGAAGCTGCAGTTGCGCCGCCTCTATGGGCCGAGTGCGGTGAATACGCTGCGCTATGAGGGGCGGGCGGTGAATGATGATGTGCTGAACGCGGTGATCGCGTTCTTTACACTGTTCATGCTGAGTTTCGGGTTGCTGGCCGTGGCGCTGGGGTTGACCGGGCTGGAGATGAAGACCGCCGTCACCGCCGCATGGACGGCGATTGCCAATGTGGGCCCGGCCTTTGGGCCGGAGGTACATCCGACGGGGGCCTTGCTGGCGTTCCCGGATGCGGCCAAATTGATCATGATCGTGGGCATGCTGACCGGACGGCTGGAGCTGCTGGCCGTGTTCGTGATCCTTCTGCCGCGCTTCTGGCGCGGGTGATCAATCCCAGCAGGAGACGAGGACGGTCATGCGGCCCACAGTCTTGGCAAGGTCTTCGGGCGGCAGGGCACCCTGACGTGTGGCTTGCGTCAGGGTGACACCCTGCGCCTGCAGAGCTGCGGCGATGGCCGGGCCGGTGGTGGCAAAGGCCACGCCGTCGGGCAGGACGCGGGCAGGATCGTTGGAGGCGGGCAGCAGGAGGCCAAGCACCGCACCCGTGCTATCGACCACGGGGCCGCCGACATCGCCCGGCAGGGCGGTGAGGGCAAGGCGTTTCAGGCCCTGTTCGCCTGCCAGCCCTTCGCCTGCCTGAAGCGTGCCGAAGGTGAGGACGGGGGCGGGCAGGGCATCGCCGTAGCTGTAGCCGGAGACGGCGATTTCGGTGCCGATGCGATCGGGGGCAAGCTGGAATTCCGCCGTTGCCGGGGGGCTGAGCGGGGTGGCGGGGGCCAGAAGCGCGATACCGGTTGCGGGATCGGCCAAGGTCAGGCGGGCCTCTGTCACGCCATCCAGCGTGATGCGGGCGCATTGATCCACGGCATCCGCAGAGGTGAGGACGTTGCCCGCCCCGTCGATATAGAAGCCCGAGCGGGTGAGGCGGGGTTTGCGCACTTCTAGCCCGGCCAGAAGCCCGGCCTTGGTGGCCCCGTCCATCGGGACGATGCCGGGATCGAGCGCGCGGTCGCCGACGGGGCGGAAGCTCGACTCGACAGCGGGAAGGATGCGGTCCATGGGCAGGTCGGCCGTGGGGTTCCAAGTCACGATCCAGCCCTTGATCAGCCCGCGCGACAGTTCGGCAAAGGCGGCGGAGGTGACAGTTGCGCTTTCACCGCGCAAGGTAAAGCTGCGCTCGCCCCGTTCGCGGGGGCCGGTGGTGGGCATGATCTGGAGCGTCTGGAGCGTGTCATAGAGCGCGTAGAGCGCGGATTGGTCGCCCGGCTGGCTGATGAGGGTGATGCGCAGCGCATCAGAGCCATCCCTGCCCGCGAAATGCACGAAGGGCGGTTCGTAATGATCGAACTGCACCAGAGCGGTGGGCAACGTCACCTCGATCCCGGCTTCGGGTTCGGTGATGGTGGAAAGGCCAAGGGCGGATTGTTCGGCAAGGTAATTGGCGGTCAGCGTGTCTCGCTGGAAGGTGGTGAGGATGCCGGTGGGTTCGAACCCCATAGCCTCTTGCCATTCGGCCATGGCGCCGCGGGTGCCGCGCCCGAAGGCGCCGTCGATGGTGCTGGTATAGAAGCCGAACCATTGCAGCGCGGTTTGCAGCTGTTCGCGTTCGGATTGAGAAAGCAGGGATTCGGATTGGCGGGCCTGTTCGGGGGTTTCATCGGGCAGGGCCGGCGCGGGCGCAATCTCGGTCAGCGGGTCGGTGGCGGCGGTTTCGGGCAGGCTCGCCTCGGGCGCGGGATCGGCGGAGGCGGCGTCTGAGGCGGCATCTGGGGCGGCGTCTGTGGGCCAGAAGCTTGCCTCAAAGCTGCGGCCATCGGTGATGTAGCTGTCGCGCGGCACGAGGTTTTCGCGCAAGAGCCCGGCAAGGCGGGTTTCCGCATCAGCACGGGTGAACGGGCCGAGGGTGATCACGTGCCAGCCGGAGCCGATGCGATAACCTTGCACATCATCGAACATGGCCTGCCACGCGGTTGCGCGTTCTAGGGCATCGGGAAGGCTGGATTTGGCCTCGATCTGGATCCAGACCTGATCGGGGGATTGCTGGGCTGCGGCGGCGTTCGGGGACAGGAGACAAAGACCAAGGGCAAGGCAGACAAAAACCAGTCGCAGCATTCCGGGAAATCCATTTTCGTTTCGGCGCAGACCCTAGCAGAGCGGGCCGGAGATGCACACCCCCCTGCGGCCCGGTCCTGTGACGCTTTGCCGGGCCAATGACAGGGAGCAAGACGCCTGAGGCCGGCCCGCAAGCATTGACCCTCCTGCGCCCGTTGCCTATGGAGAGGGCGGTTTGCAAGAGGGCCCCGGCATGGCTGATACCGCGACGCTTCCCCGCAGTTTCCAAGAGATCATTCTGCGCCTGCAATCCTATTGGGGGGCGAAGGGATGCGCGGTGCTGCAGCCCTATGACATGGAAGTGGGCGCGGGCACTTTTCACCCGGCCACCACGCTGCGGGCGCTGGGCTCAAAGCCATGGGCCGCGGCCTATGTGCAACCCTCGCGCCGCCCGACGGACGGGCGTTATGGCGAGAACCCGAACCGGTTGCAGCATTACTATCAGTATCAGGTCATCATCAAACCCTCGCCCCCCGATCTGCAGGACCTGTATCTGGGATCGCTGCGCGCCATCGGGTTGGACCCGATGCTGCATGACATCCGCTTTGTCGAGGATGACTGGGAAAGCCCGACGCTGGGCGCTTGGGGCCTTGGCTGGGAGGTTTGGTGCGACGGGATGGAGGTGAGCCAGTTCACCTATTTCCAGCAGGTGGGCGGGCATGATTGCCGCCCGGTGTCGGGCGAGCTGACCTATGGGTTGGAGCGGCTGGCGATGTATGTGCTGGGGATCGACCATGTGATGGAGATGCCCTTCAACGATCCGGATGCACCCATCCCGTTGAAATACGGCGATATCTTCCGCCAGACGGAAGAGGAATACAGTCGCCACAACTTTGACGGGGCGACGACCGAGATGCTGTTTCAGCATTTCAAGGATGCCGAGGCGGAATGCGGGCGGCTGTTGGGCTTTGACCCCGCCGATCCGAAATCGGGCAAGCGCATCGTGATGGCGCATCCGGCCTATGATCAGTGCATCAAGGCCAGCCACCTGTTCAACCTTCTGGATGCACGGGGCGTGATTTCGGTGACCGAGCGGCAGGCCTATATCGGGCGGGTGCGGGCGCTGGCCAAGGCCTGCGCCGATGCCTTTGTCACCACTGAAGCTGGGGGGGCGGCTGCGTGAAGGCAATGCTGCGGCACGTCCTGTATTGGGCGACGCCCGTTCTGGAGCCGGTGCTTTGGTCGCTGGCCTCGCGCGGCGATACGCGGACAGCCCATCGGGCGCGGCACCTTCTGGTGCGCCGCAACCAACAGCAGTTGGATCGGTTTGGGCCGGCCAGCCTTGCCGAGTTCGACCGCCGCGTTGCGCTGCTTGGTCCGGGCGATGTCTGCCTCGACTTAGGCGCAAATTTGGGCATCTTCACAGAGAAACTCGCGGCGACAGGGGCCGATGTGCACGCCTATGAGCCGGATCCGCATTGCTTTGCCCAGTTGCAAGACCGTTTTGCCGGGCGCCCGAATGTGCATTTGCACCCGAAGGCCGTCGCGGCGACCTCCGGCAGTTTTTTGCTGCGTCGGACCCGTGATTTCCTTGATGATCCGGATGTGCAAAGCACGTCGTCTTCCATCGCAGTAGATGCACCGTCGATTTATGATGAGACGAATGCCGTGATGGTGGAAACAATGGCCTTTCACGATGTGGTGCGCGGGTTGGGCAAGCCCGTCGCGCTTGTGAAAATGGATATCGAAGGGGCGGAGTTCGGAATTCTGGACCTTTTGCAGCAGGATCGCGAAATGGGGAAAAACCTGCCCATCGGGGCGCTTTTCGTGGAAACCCACGAGCGCCATTTCCCCGACAGGTTCCCGATGGTACGCGATTTGCGGAGGGCTGCACGGGCGGGACAACAGCCTTTCTTGATAGATACCTTTTGGCCGTGAGGAAGACAGCGTGAATGGCAAGATTGCGGCAGGGAGCATCGTGGTGATCGGGGCGATTGCGGGCGTGGCCATGTATTGGCTGCAGGTCTATGCCTTTTACGAAGAGGCGGCCTTTGTGCCGGGCGAGGAAATTCGCCTGACGCTGATCGAGGGCGGGCAGGCAGAGCCGATCATCGCCGAAGAGGTGACGGGGATCGATAGCGACTCGTCTCCCATCCGCTTCCGCGCCTGTTTCCGCACGCCGATGACGCAGGCCATGCTGACCGAGACCTACAAGATCTATGAAGGCGCGGTGCCCAATGTCGCCCCCGGCTGGTTCGACTGTTTCGACGCGCAGGCGATCGGCACGGCCATTGAGCGCGGCGAGGCGATCCCCTTCCTGTCGGAAGCCAATATTCACCCCGGCGTTGACCGTGTTGTTGCGGTTTTCCCCGATGGCCGGGCCTTTGCCTGGCACCAGTTGAACGCCTCGGCGAGCGAGTGAACCCATGCCTGATCTGCTGATCGAACTCTTCTCGGAAGAAATCCCTGCGCGGATGCAGGCCAAGGCGGCGGCCGATCTGAAGCGGCTGGTGACGGATGGGCTGGTGGAGGCGGGGCTGACCTATGCCAGCGCCGGGGCCTTTTCGACGCCGCGCCGGTTGGTGCTGTCGGTGGAGGAATTGACGGCGGAAAGCCGCGCGGTGCGGGAAGAGCGCAAGGGGCCGCGCACGGATGCGCCAGCGGCGGCGCTGGAGGGATTCTTGCGGTCCACCGGGCTGACGAAGGACCAGTTGGAGGTGCGCGACGACAAGAAGGCGCAGGTCTATTTTGCCGTCGTGGAAAAGCCGGGCCGTGCGGCGGATGCGATTGTGGCCGAGGTGCTGGAAGGGGTTATCCGCAATTTCCCTTGGCCCAAGTCGATGCGCTGGGGTTCGGGCGGCTTGCGCTGGGTGCGGCCGTTGCAATCCATCCTCTGCCTGCTGGTCGATGAGGCCGGGGCGCGTGTGGTGGAGATGGACGTGGACGGCATCCGCGCGGGCAACACGACCGAAGGCCACCGCTTCATGGGGGCGGGGCGGTTTGCCGTGTCGTCCTTCGACGACTACCGCGTGAAGCTGAGCCGCGCCAAGGTGATGCTGGATGCGACCGAGCGCGAGGCGCAGATCTGGCAAGACGCCACCAACATGGCCTTTGCCGCCGGGCTGGAGGTGGTTGAGGATCGCGGGCTGCTGGCCGAGGTGGCAGGGCTGGTGGAATGGCCATCTGTCCTGATGGGGCAGATCGGTGAGGAATTCATGGGGCTTCCGCCCGAGGTTCTGCAAACCTCGATGAAAGAGCATCAGAAGTTCTTCTCGGTGAAAAACCCCAAGACAGGGCGGATCGAACGCTTCATCACCGTGGCGAATATCGAGGCGGCGGATGGCGGGGCGGCGATTCTGAAGGGCAACCAGAAGGTGCTGCGCGCCCGCCTGTCGGATGCGCGGTTCTTCTGGGAGAATGACCTGCGCGTGGCCAAAGGCGGCATGGGCGAGTGGGCCGAAGGGCTGGGCGCCGTGACCTTCCACAACAAGCTGGGATCGCAGGCGGAGCGGATCGACCGCATCGCCGCGCTGGCGCGCGAGATTGCGCCCTTGGTGGGGGCGGATGCCGCGCTGGCCGAGCAGGCGGCGCGGGTGGCGAAGCTGGATCTGCGCTCGGCCATGGTAGGCGAATTTCCGGAATTGCAGGGGCTGATGGGCATGTACTACGCCCGCGCGGCGGGCCTGCCCGATGCCGTGGCCGATGCGGCGCGCGATCACTGGGCCCCGAAAGGCCCCGAAGATGCCGTGCCGACCGAACCCGTGTCGGTCGCTGTGGCACTGGCCGACAAGATCGACACGCTGACCGGATTCTGGGCGATTGACGAGAAGCCGACAGGGAGCAAAGACCCGTTTGCGCTGCGCCGCGCGGCGTTGGGGGTTATTCGGTTGGTGTTGGTGAATGGGGTGCGGGTGGAACTGACCGGACTGATGGCTGCCGCAGTTGCCACCGATGAGTTGGAGCGCACGGTGCTGCTTGGTGTTCAGACCAAACCGCCTCACGATGAGGCAAGGCTGATCGAGCTTCTTGGTGAGGAGTTCGCGCGCGATGTGCTTGCTGTAGGACCGATGATGGACGCTTTGGCAACCCGGCCGGGCCCGGATGAGTCCGATGCGATGGCACTGGCGAGCGACCTCCTCGCTTTCTTCCACGACCGCCTCAAAGTCTTCCTCAAGGACCAAGGCATCCGCCACGACGTCATCGATGCCTGCCTCGCCATGCCCGGCAATGATGACCTTACCCTGCTGGTGAAGCGCGCGCAGGCGTTGCAGGCGTTTCTGTCCTCGGACGATGGCACCAACCTGCTGCAGGGCTTCAAGCGGGCCAACAACATTCTGTCTCAGGCCGAGGCGAAGGATGGGGTGGAGTATTCCTTCGGCGCGGACCCGAAATTCGCCGAAACCGACGCCGAACGCGCCTTGTTCAACGCGTTGGACGTGGCGGAGCAGGCCATCGGCCCCGCGATGAAGGGTGAGAATTTCGCCGCCGCGATGGGGGCCATGGCCCAGTTGCGCGCGCCGATTGATGCGTTTTTCAACGCCGTTCAGATCAATGCCGAGAATGAGATCCTGCGCCGCAACCGGTTGAATCTGCTGCATCGCATCCGGGCAATCTGTTCGGGGGTGGCGGATCTGACAAAGGTGGACGGCTAAGCCTATCCTTCTGACGGCTCATTCTTCTCTGTGAAAATATCCCACGGGGGTCCGGGGGTGTGAAACCCCCGGCACTCTTCGCCAGTGTGGCGTCGCCGTTACACCGAATGTCAGGCTTGATTGACACTGTTTTCGGCGTATCCTGCGCCTGCAAAGGAAAGGTCGCCGCAGTGCAGAAGATGGATATGCTCCCCGATTTCGCCGAGATCACGCCCACGGCGCGCATCCAGACGGCGGCGCATGGCTGGCGGGCGAAATGCCTGCAGCGGCTGGTGCGGCTGGATTTGCCGGTGCCCGAGACGGTGGCGCTGCCTGCAGGCACGGTGCGGGCGATTGCGGCGGGGCATCCGGTGGATGTGGAGGCGATTCTGGCGCATTTCGGGGCGGATGCGCTGATCTCGGTCCGGCCCAGCCCGGAAAACCCCGATTGGGGCGGGCCGGGGACGATTCTGAACATCGGGATGAACGCCGCCCGCCATAGCGGGCTGGCAGAGCGGCACGGGCAGGCGGCGGCGGATGCGCTTTATCTGCGCTTCGTGCAATCCTATGCCACCCATGTGGCGCGGCTGGACCCCGATATGTTCGATGCCGCCGCCCCCTCGGCCGAGGCGCTGCGCGATGCGCTGCGGGTCTATGAGCTGGAGATGGATGAGGAATTCCCGCAAGATCCCGCCCGGCAATTGGCCGAGGTGCTGCGGTCGATGGCGCGGGCGTGGGAGGGAACCACCGCGCGGCTTCTGCGGCAGGCCAAGGGTGCGCCAGAGGCGGCGGCGCTGGGCCTTGTGGTGCAGGAAATGGCGCAGGGCATCGGCAAGGGGGTTTCCGGGTCTGGGGTGATCCAGTTCGTCGATCCCGTGACGGGGCTGCCGCAGGTGACGGGGCGCTATCTGGGCCAGTCGCAGGGGCGGGATGCGCTGAAGCGGACGGAGGCGATCTACCTGACGCGCGATCCGCGCGGGCCGTCGCTGGAGGAATTGGCGCCGGGGCTGTTTGGCGATCTGTTGCGGTTCGGTGCCGCCTGCCGGGTGAAGCTGCGCGAGGAAATGCAGATCGAATTCACCATCGAGGACGGGCATCTGTCGGTGCTGGATGCGGTGAAGGTGGCGCGTTCGGCCCGGGCCGGGCTGAAGATCGCCGTGGCACTGGCCGAGGATGGCGTGATTTCCGAGGCCGAGGCGGTGCTGCGGGTGGAGCCGCGCGCGCTGCCGGAGCTGCTGCACACGCAGGTCGATCCGCGCGGGCCGCGCGATGTCTTCGTGCGGGGCATCGCGGCCAGTCCGGGTGCGGCGACGGGGCGGGTCGTGTTCTCGTCCGCCGCCGCGCAGGCGAGTGCGGCGCGAGGCGAGCCTTGCATTCTGGTGCGGCGGGAAACCGCGCCCGAGGATATTCGCGGCATGCATTCCGCCGTGGGCGTGCTGACGGAACGGGGCGGAATGACCAGCCACGCGGCGGTGATCGGGCGGGGCTTGGGCCTGCCCTGCATCGTGGGGGCGTCGGATCTGAAGCTGGATTCCAAGGACAAGAAGTTGGTGGCACCCGATGGGCGGGTGTTCCGCGAAGGCGACATCATCACCGTGGATGGCACCACGGGCGAGGCGCTGGTGGGTGCGGCGGATATGCTGGCCCCGGCGCTGGATGACAGTTTCCGCAAGCTGTTGGGCTGGGCGGATCAGTATCGCGACATCGGCATCCGGGCCAATGCGGATACGCCTGCCGATGCCGCGACCGCGCGGCAGTTCGAGGCGCAGGGGATCGGTCTGTGCCGGACGGAACATATGTTCTTTGAAGATGATCGTCTGGTGGTGATGCGCGAGATGATCTTTGCCGACAGTTCCAAGGATCGCGCGGCTGCCTTGGCGCGGCTTTTGCCGATGCAGCGCGAGGATTTCGTGCAGTTGTTCGACATCATGCAGGGCCTGCCTGTCTGCATCCGCCTGTTTGACCCGCCCTTGCACGAGTTTCTGCCGCAAAGCCGCGAGGGTCTGCGCGAATTGGCCGAGGCGCTGGACAAGCCACTGTCCGAGGTCACGCGGCGGGCCGAGGCCTTGGCCGAGTTCAACCCCATGCTGGGGATGCGCGGCGTGCGGCTGGGGGTGGTGCTGCCCGAGATTTACGACATGCAGGCGCAGGCGATCTTTGAGGCGACGGTCGAGGTGGGGCGGCGGGGTGCGGCGGTGGTGCCGGAAATCATGATCCCGCTGGTATCGGCCCGGCGCGAGGTGGAATTGGTGCAGGGCCGGATCGAGGCTGTGGCCGCCAAGGTGCGGGCCAAGGCCGGGGCGGATTTCGCCTACAAGTTGGGCGTGATGGTGGAAACCCCGCGCGCGGCATTGCGGGCGGGTGAGATCGCGCAGCACGCGGCCTTCCTGTCCTTCGGCACAAATGACCTGACGCAGATGACCTATGGCCTGTCGCGCGATGATGCGGGGCGGTTCATGAACACCTATGTGCAGCAAGGGGTGTTCCCCGAGGATCCGTTCCATATTCTGGACGTCGATGGTGTGGGCGAGTTGCTGCTGATCGGCACGGAACGCGGGCGCAGGACGCGCGGTGATCTGGTGGTGTCCCTCTGCGGCGAGCATGGCGGGAACCCCGAATCTATCGGTTTTTGTCGCAAGGCGGGATTCGATTACGTGTCCTGTTCGCCCTATCGGGTGCCGTTGGCACGCTTGGCGGCGGCGCATCTGGCATTGAAGGAGCAGATGCCGATTTCCAGAAAATGACACAAGATCATGTGTTTGTCTGGGATTATTGCGCTAGCGCGTTAAGAATTTTCGGCGGATATCCGCCGAAAAGGGCCTGATTTTCGTTGTAATTTCGCCACATTGGTGGACTCCGGCCCGGTGGTTCGACTACGCCCGCCCCTCGTTATCGTTTGGGAAGGTTTTTCCCGGATGATGGCGGGTTGAAACAACCGGGAAACACGAGACCATGCGCTTGCACACAGGCTGGATCACGGGGGCGCTTGCTGCCGTCATCTTGAATGGAGCGGCCTTCGCCGACGTGACGGTGAGCCAATCGAACGATCCGACAGCCGCCATGGGCGGCACCCTTGGCACGTTGCTGGGGGCGGAAAGACAGGCGTTGAACGCCATTCCCGAGGGGCGGCTGACAGAGCTTGCCGTGGGGCCGAAGATCGAAACCCGCACGACCGCCGCCAAGGCGGGGGAGAAGCCCGCTGCGCCGTCGGTGATCCGCTATGACGACGCTTGGCTGGCGGCGCAGCCGGAGCCCGCGCGTGATGCGCAATGGGAATGCCTGAGCAAGGCCATCTATTTCGAGGCGCGGGGGGAAACCCTGCGCGGGCAGTTCGCGGTGGCGGAAGTGATCCTGAACCGTGTCGACAGCCCGGATTACCCCTCGTCGATCTGCGGCGTGGTGCAGCAGCGCGGCGGTGGCGGCTGCCAGTTCAGCTATATCTGCGACGGCCGGGCCGACCGGATGCGCGACCCCGATGCTGTGTGGCGTGCGGAACGGATTGCAGCGGCGATGATGAACGGCGCGCCGCGCGCCCTGACGATGGGGGCCACGCATTTCCACACGCGGCAGGTGCGGCCCGGCTGGGCGCGGCGCTTTCCGCAGACGGCGGCCATCGGCGCGCATCTGTTCTACAAGCAGCCCTGAAACGGGGTCTGGAACGCAGCATCGAAGTCGCCTTGCTTGCGTCTTGTGACGGGTTCGGACATGGAAGTGTCGGGGGCGGGGGATAACCTGCCCCCGATTTCCTTTGCGCGCCGGGAGGCGAGACCATGACCACCGACACCCGCCTTGCCTTTGCCCATCCCGAGGAGCGGGCCGTGGCATCGGCCAGCGCCGACCCGCGCGACCGGATCAGCCTGCGCGATCACGTGGTCGAGGTGGAAATCGGCGCGTTCCAGCAGGAACGCGGCACTCGGCAGCGCATCCAGTTCAACGTGGTGGTCGAGGTGCGCCCACAGCCGCAGCCGCTGGATGACGATGTGGACAAGATCCTGAGCTATGATCGCATCACCGAAGCGATTGCGGCAGAGCTGGCGGCGGAACGGTTGAACCTGCTGGAGACGCTAGCAGAGCGGGTGGCCGAACGGATTCTGGCGGAACCACAGGCGATGCGCGCCTTCGTGCGGGTGGAAAAGCTGGACCGGGGCCCCGGCAAGCTGGGGGTGGAGATTGCCCGCAGCCGGGCCGAAGCGCCGTTGAAGGCCGTGGGCAGCGACGGGGTGGAGGCGGCGCTGCATCCGCTGGTGGTGTTTCTGGACAATGCCGCGATACATGCGGGCGATCTGGCCGCGCGGCTGGATGGGTTGCAAGCGCGGGGGGTGCCGGTGATCCTGACCGTCGGATTGCCTGATCTGCCGCGCCCTGAGACCGGCCACAAGCCGACCCAGCGCCGGATCGACCTGCTGGCCATCGAACAGAACGCCTGGACCTTGGCTGCGCGGGATGCGCGCTGTGTGGTGGTGGCGACGCGGACGGAAATCGACTGGGCCATCAAGCATGGGCAGATGATCGTCTGGGCGCCATCCAAGCTGGTGCTGGATGCGGTGGACGGGCCGCAAAGCCGTGATCCGGTGGCCTTGGCGCTGTGGCTGGCCGAGATGATGGCGGCGCAGGGCCTGCTGCTTCACGGGGATGTTGCAGTGCCGGCAGGAAGCCGCGTGCCGGTAGAGCGCGTCTGAACCGCGTGGGGCTTGCGCGGTTGGCGTGCTGCGCCTAGGCAAGGCGCATGGAGTATTACCGCCCCATAGCGATGACCGATGCCGCCCGGCCTGCCGGGGCGCTGCCTCTTGCCGGGGGCTGGTGCTGGTTTGCGCAGGTCGAGGTGTTGCGCCGTGACGGGCCTGCGCGTTTGGTGGCAGTGGGTGATCTGCCGGGCGAGGTGCGCGACCGTCTGAGCGCGCCGCGCCCGGATTTCGGCGGCTTGGGCTTGGACCGGCCCCGCATCATGGGCATCCTGAATGTGACGCCCGACAGTTTTTCGGATGGTGGGCGATTCTTGGCGCCAGACGCGGCCTTGGCGCAGGCTCAGGCCATGGCGCAGGGCGCGGATGTGCTGGACATTGGCGGGGAAAGCACCCGGCCGGGCGCGGCAGAGGTTGCGATGGCCGAGGAAATCGCGCGTACCGCCCCGGTGATCGCGGCGCTGCGGGCGGGCGGATTGACGGTGCCGGTATCCATCGACACGCGCAAGGCGGCTGTGGCGCAGGCGGCGCTGGCGGCAGGGGCGGGCATTGTGAACGATGTGGCCGCGACGGGGTTTGATCCGGCGATGGCCTCAACCGTGGCAGGGGCGGGCGCGCCGATCATCCTGATGCATTCGGTCAAGACCCCGGCCACGATGCAGGATGATCCGCGCTATGAGGATGTGCTTCTGGACGTGTTTGATTTCCTGAACGCCCGGATCGCCATGGCCGAGGCGGCGGGTATTCCCCGCGCACGGATCATGGTCGATCCCGGTATCGGGTTTGGTAAGACGGCGGCGCATAACCTTGCGCTGATCCGGGGGCTGAGCCTGTTTCACGATCTGGGGGTGCCGGTTCTGCTGGGCGCGTCGCGCAAGCGGTTCATCGGCACGATCGGGCGGGAAGATGTCGCCGAAGCGCGGATGCCGGGATCGGTGGCCGTGGCTTTGGCAGGTGTGGCACAGGGCGCGCAAATGCTGCGCGTGCATGACGTGGCCGAGACGCGGCAGGCTTTGCGCCTGTGGCAAGCGGTGAATGGAGTGGACGAATGACGCGGAAACTGTTCGGAACCGATGGTGTGCGGGGGCAGGCGAACACCTACCCGATGACGGCCGAGATGGCGTTGCGCCTTGGTGCGGCGGCGGGACGCTATTTCCGGCGCGATGGCGGGGCGGCGCATCGTGTGGTGATCGGCAAGGATACGCGGCTTTCCGGTTATATGTTGGAGAACGCGCTGACCGCCGGATTGACCAGCACGGGGATGAATGTGCTGCTGCTGGGGCCGGTGCCGACGCCGGCGGTGGGGTTTCTGACGCGGTCGATGCGGGCGGATGTGGGGGTTATGATTTCGGCGTCGCATAACCCTCATTATGATAATGGGATCAAGTTCTTTGGCCCCGACGGGTTCAAGCTTTCCGATGAGGCGGAGGCGGAGATTGAGGCGCTGTTGGAGGGTGAGATTGCGCCTGCCGCGCCGGAGAATATCGGGCGGGCGAAGCGGATCGAGGATGGGCGCGGGCGCTATCAGGAATTCGTCAAGACGACGCTGCCTGCGGGCGTGCGGCTGGATGGGTTGAAGGTGGTGATCGATTGCGCCAATGGCGCGGCCTATAAGGCGGCGCCGGAGGTGCTGTGGGAATTGGGGGCCGAGGTCATTGCCGTGGGCGTGGCCCCTAATGGCAAGAACATCAACGAAAATTGCGGGTCCACCCATGTGGAGACGGCGGCAGAGGCGGTGGTCGCCCATGGCGCGCATGTGGGCATCGCGCTGGATGGCGATGCGGATCGGGTGATGATCCTTGATGCCAAGGGCCGCGTTGCGGATGGCGATCAGATCATGGCGCTGATGGCCACGCGCTGGGCCGAGGATGGGCGGCTGCGCGGGGGGGCGCTGGTGGCGACCGTGATGTCGAACCTTGGGCTTGAGCGGCATCTTGAGGGGCGCGGGCTGCGGCTGGAGCGCACGGCGGTGGGCGACCGCTATGTCGTTGAAAGGATGCGCGAAGGTGGCTTCAATCTGGGCGGCGAACAATCCGGCCATATCGTGATGACGGATTATGCCACGACCGGCGACGGGCTGGTGGCGGGGCTGCAATTCCTGGCCGAGATGGCGCGCACGGGCGAGACGGCGGAGGTGCTGGCGCGGCAGTTCGAAACCGTGCCGCAGATGTTGAAGAACGTGCGCTACGGGGCCGACAAGCGGCCGCTGGAGGATGCCACGGTGCAGGCCGTGATCGCCGATATGGAGCGGCGGGTGCTGGGCAAGGGGCGCATCCTGATCCGCAAATCGGGAACCGAGCCGCTGGTGCGGGTGATGGCGGAATGCGAGGATGCGGGGCTGCTGGACGAGGTTGTTTCTACCATTGTGAGAGCGGTGGAGAAGGCGGCGGGGTAAGAAAAACGTGCCACACGCGGTGCAGACGCGCAGTGCAGCAAAGTGTATGCACGCAGCGACCTGCGGATTAGGCAAAAGGAAAGGGCGCGCGGGGGAACCGCGCGCCCTTTTTGTCTGGTTGGGTGGCGGGGTGAACCCCGCCCTACGTCATTCTTTCGGGGCGTCGGCGGGGGCAACCTCGGTGGGTTCCTCGGCCTCGGCGGTGGGCATCTGGCGCTTCCACATCGGTTTGCGGCGCGACTTGGCGGGGGCCTTCTCGCTCAGGAAGGCGGCAAGGTCGAAACGCGGCTTGGGGGTGGAGATACCCATGGATGTGTCCTTTCGGGGAACGTGGATCGGATCAGGGGACCGGGTGAAGGGTCGGGCAGAGGCACGACATCGGCCGGGAGGAGGGGCCCTTGCGCGCCACACCCTGACGATCTGCCCGCCGGTGATCGGAGGGCTGGAGGGCACTATGCGCTTTTTGGGGGGGGAAAGATAGGGGGGGTAAGTCCAACAGCCACAACAACGCCTGTCCGCTATCAAATGTTGGATCGCCGACCTGACGAGAACTCACCTATCGCGTGACATAACCTATCTGTCTAGCTATCTTCAGCAAGTGTTTCTTTCATGGAGTGTGTTAAGCCGTGTCCGAGCCGACATCCCTAACCGAAATTGGTGGCATTGCTGTCGCAGAACTCATAAAATCTGCATTCTCCTCAATTGCTGAGTATGGTGGAGCAAAATTTACGAGTCTTCACGCCCGCATCTTTGAGGACTTTGAGCCGTTCATGCAGGAATGCTACAGGAAGAATAGATTTGTTCGCATTCTATGTCAGGATGATGATGATGTAGACTTGTTGAGTGTTTATGTTGGAACAAACTTTAGTCATAGAAGTAAGTCTTTTTCGGATTTTGAAGTAACCTGGAGTGTAACGGAGAAGCAGAATATAATTCTTACTGGCGCCGGTGGGGCAGGTAAGACATTCTTTATGAGAAGACTATGGCTAGACATCTTCAAGGAGCAGAAAACTACTCCAATATTCGTTGAGCTACGAAAGCTTAACGAGTTCTCATCATTCGATGTTGAGACATTTCTACGTGCCTCGGTTTCAGCAAATCTACCAGAGGATCTCTTTCGTACATTTTGTGATGAAGGTCGCTTCACCATAATTTTAGATGGCTTCGACGAACTACCGAAGGAACGCCATGATGAAGCGCAGAGGCAAATCTTGGACTTCGCGAACAAGTATCCGAATTGTGGAATTGTGGTAGCCAGTCGACCTGACACAAGGTTTCATGGATGGCAAAGCTTTAAGGTTTTTGAGGCTGAACCGTTCACTCTTGAGCAAACAAGCGAACTTTGCAGTCGTGTACCTTTTGATGAAGAGTATCGTAAGGTATTTATTAGAACTTTGACGCCCGATTTTTACTTAAAGTATCGGAGCTTTCTTTCGAACCCATTGCTTTCGATCATGATGATGATGACATTCAGGCGGAACATGGAAATTCCGCGGAAAATGGGAGTATTCTATGACGAAGCTTTTGGAACGCTCTACCAATGGCATGACTCCACAAAGGCTTTCCGTAGAATAAAACATCTGGATATACAACAATTTCGTCGATCGTTTGGTGCCTTCTGTTTAATCAGTTATGCAAAGGAGAAGTACGATTTTTCTCGCACTGAAATTGAAGACATTATTTTGAAGAGCAATGAGATGGTTGGCGTCCAAGTTTCATCGGACCTTATTCTTGATGACTATGAAAGGAACGTTAATCTGATCCGTCAAGACGGACTTCGGTATCACTTTATTCATCGCTCATTTCAAGAATACTTCTGTGCGTGGGCTCTCATAAACATTTTCCCAAAGAGGCTTGGTGGGTTCTTGGAGAAGACCGAGAACAGGTCTTCAGATGCGATGATTGCTATGTGTTACGATCTTCATAGGACTCACGTTATTAATAGCTATATTGAACCTCGTTATCGAGATTACAAGTTGTCAAAGCGTATGTCGCCTCGCTTCTTGGAGTCGCGGGTTTTCGATGGATTGGTCGAAGGGGTCGCCTTTCATATTGATAGCTATGCCAAGAATGGCTCAGTTCCAGAGGACGTCGGTCCATTAGGGTTCAGTGTTGATATCGACGTTAAGCTGGTAAATTTTATGCGGGCCGTTTGGCAGATGATGAGTGAGGACGATGCCACTGAGTTCTTCTTCTTGCTCACAGATGTATTCTTCAGCAATAAAATCTACCAGAGGGGACGTGAGTGGCTACAGGTATTGGAAGATCTTAAGGTTGGAGATGTAATTCACTTTCGTCCAAACTTGACTCAGAAGACTTACGATTTGTACGACTTCAAAATGAACAAGCTGGCCGCTGATCTTCCCCTACTTGATGAAGACGTGGCGCAGTTCAAGCGAGCTGCCAAGGATGTTGCTAGGTATGTATCAACTTTGTCTAAGTGGTGCGAAGCCGAAGTTGAGTTTGCACGCAATACGTACTCATCGGTGGACGATATCTTCGGCTAGTTGAAAAGAGGGCGGCCCTC
>PNND01000149.1 GCA_013824045.1 Rhodobacter sp.
CGGATGGGGCTGGCGGCGCTGGACCCGGCGCTGCTGGGGGCGACGATGGTGGTGGAGGGTATTCCGGATTTCACTCGCATCCCACCCTCAAGCCGCCTGCAGGGAGAGGGGGGCGCGACGCTGGTGGTGGATATCGAGAACCGCTCCTGCCAGTTGCCCGCCAAACCCATCGAGGCGCGCCATCCCGGTTTCGGTGCAAAGTTCAAATCCGCCGCCAATGGGCGGCGTGGCATCACAGCCTGGGTGGAGCGTGAGGGGGAGTTCCGCCTTGGCGAAGCGCTTCGCCTGCATATCCCCGATCAGCCCGTCTGGGCGCATCTGGATGCGGCGCGGCGGGGCTAATTCCCTGTAGGGAAACTTTGTTTCATTCTGGATAATTCCCCGGTGCGGCGTGGCGGGTTTCCGATCGGAAACGCCCAGTGGCGAATCTGGGGGCGAACATGTCGGAAAAGCCCCTCTCAATGCACGTTTCCCCCGCTATCACGTCGGAAACGGGGGAAGAACCCCGCAAAGGGAGCTTGGGACATGGCCGTTAAAACCGACATCGAGATTGCACGCGAAGCCAAGAAGAAGCCGATCATGGAGATCGGCGCGAAGCTGGGCATCCCGTCCGATCATCTTCTGCCCTATGGCCACGACAAGGCGAAGGTGAGCCAGGAGTTCATCAAATCGCTGGCGGGCAAGCCTGATGGCAAGCTGATCCTTGTGACCGCGATCAACCCGACGCCTGCGGGCGAAGGCAAGACGACCACGACGGTCGGTCTGGGTGACGGCCTGAACCGTATCGGCAAGAAGGCGGTGGTCTGCATCCGCGAAGCGAGCCTTGGCCCGAATTTCGGGATGAAGGGCGGTGCTGCGGGTGGCGGTTATGCGCAGGTCGTGCCGATGGAGGAGATGAACCTTCACTTCACCGGCGATTTCCACGCGATCACATCCGCCCACAACCTGCTGTCGGCGATGATCGACAACCATATCTACTGGGGCAACAGCCTCGACATCGACGAGCGCCGCATCGTTTGGCGCCGGGTGATGGACATGAACGACCGCGCGCTGCGTGACATCGTGGTGAGCCTTGGCGGCGTGTCGAACGGCTTCCCGCGCCAGACGGGCTTTGACATCACTGTGGCTTCGGAAGTCATGGCGATCCTGTGCCTGTCGAACGATCTTGAAGACCTGCAAAAGCGGCTGGGCGATATCGTTGTGGCCTACACCCGCGACAAGACCCCGATCTACGCCCGCGACATCAAGGCCGATGGCGCGATGACCGTGCTCTTGAAGGATGCGATGCAGCCGAACCTTGTGCAGACGTTGGAGAACAACCCGGCCTTCGTGCATGGCGGGCCGTTTGCGAACATCGCGCATGGTTGCAACTCGGTGATTGCCACCAAGACCGCGCTGAAGCTGGGCGAATATGTCGTGACCGAAGCCGGTTTCGGGGCCGATCTGGGGGCCGAGAAATTCTTTGACATCAAATGCCGCAAGGCCGGGCTGAAGCCCGCCGCCGCGGTGATCGTGGCGACCGTGCGCGCGATGAAGATGAACGGGGGCGTGGCGAAGGCCGATCTGGGGGCCGAGAATGTGGAGGCGGTCAAGAAGGGCTGCCCGAATCTGGGCCGCCATATCGCCAATGTGAAAGGGTTCGGCGTGCCGGTGGTGGTGGCGATCAACCACTTCTACAGCGACACCGATGCCGAGATTGCCGCCGTGAAGGCCTATGTGGCCGAACAGGGTGCCGAGGCGATCCTGTGCAAGCACTGGGCCCAAGGGTCGGCCGGGATCGAAGATCTGGCCAACAAGGTTGTGCAACTGGCGGAGTCGGGCGCTGCGAACTTTGCGCCGCTCTATCCGGATGACATGCCCCTGTTCCAGAAACTGCAGACCATCGCCAAGCGCATCTATCACGCCGATGACGTGATTGCCGACAAATCGATCCGCGATCAGCTGAAGGGTTGGGAAGCGGCGGGTTATGGCCATCTGCCGATCTGCGTGGCCAAGACGCAGTACAGCTTTACCACCGATCCGTCGGTGCGCGGTGCGCCGACCGGCCACACCGTTCCGGTGCGCGAAGTGCGCCTGTCGGCTGGGGCCGGGTTCATCGTGGCGATCTGCGGTGAAATCATGACGATGCCGGGCCTGCCCAAGGTGCCGTCTGCCGAAGTGATCCGGCTGAACGATCAAGGGCATGTCGAAGGGCTGTTCTGACCAACCTGCCGCGTTGTCCTTCCGGGATGGCTCTATTACATGAGAGCCATCCTGAGAGGGGGCGAGGCATGAAGAGGCCAGAAGACTGTACCACGATGGCCGATATCCGGGCCGAGATTGACCGGCTGGACGAGGAGTTGGTGGCGCTGTTCGCACAGAGGACCGCCTATATCGACCGGGCGGCACAGATCAAGGAACAGGTCGGGCTGCCCGCCCGGATCGAAGATCGGGTGGAACAGGTCGTAGGGAATGTGCGGCGTCATGCGGTGGCCCATGGGTTGCCGCCGGACAAGCTGGAGAAGCTGTGGCGCAAGCTGATCGACTGGTCGATCGAGCGCGAGGAAGACCACCTGCGCAAGGGCTGATATCGGGTTGCCTGTGCCGGGGTCTGTGAGAAACGAAGAAGGATCAGAGACATGACGGCCAAGGTGATCGACGGCAAGGCCTTTGCGGCAACCGTGCGCGGGCAGGTGGCGGCGCACGTGGCGCGGATAAAGGAAGAGCGCGGGATCACGCCGGGGCTGGCCGTGGTGCTGGTGGGCGAAGACCCGGCGAGCCAGGTCTATGTGCGCAACAAGCACGCCTCGACCATCGAAGTGGGGATGAACAGCTTTGAGCATCGCCTGAGCGCCGAGACGGGCGAGGCGGAGTTGCTGGCGCTGATCGACAAGCTGAATGCCGATCCGGCGGTGCATGGGATTCTGGTGCAACTGCCGCTGCCGGGGCATCTGAATTCCGAACTGGTGATCAACCGGATCGCGCCGAGCAAGGATGTGGACGGGTTCCATATCTCGAATGTCGGGCTGCTGGGCACAGGGCAGAAGTCGATGGTGCCCTGCACGCCGCTGGGCTGCCTGATGATGCTGCGCGATCATCACGGGTCGTTGGCGGGGCTGAATGCGGTTGTTGTGGGGCGATCCAACATCGTGGGCAAGCCGATGGCGCAATTGCTGTTGGGCGATAGCTGCACGGTGACGATTGCGCATAGCCGGACCAAGGATCTGGCCGAGGTCTGCCGCCGGGCGGATATCCTTGTGGCGGCCGTGGGGCGGCCCGAGATGATTACGGGCGATATGGTGCGGCCGGGGGCCACGGTGATTGACGTGGGCATCAATCGGATCGAGCGGGACGGCAAGGCCAAGCTGGTGGGGGATGTGCATTATGCCAGCGCCGCCGCTGTAGCCGGGGCGATCACGCCGGTGCCGGGGGGCGTGGGGCCGATGACGATTGCCTGCCTTCTGGCCAATACGCTGACCGCGTGCTGCCGGGCGAACGGCCTGCCCGAGCCGGAGGGGCTGACGGCCTGAGATTAGGTTCTCGCCGCCCTAGAGCGGCATCGGGAAGGCGCGGTGGCCGGTCAGGATGGCCAGCGCGCCTTTTTGCATGAGGTCGCGCAGGGCGGCATCTTCGCTGCGCAGGCCGCCCGTATAGGTGCCGTAGGCGGGCAGGATCAGGCGCTGCGCGTCCAGCAGAAAGCAGGGGCGGGAGGTGCCCTTGAGGCGGGCCTTAGGGTGGTAATGGCCTGATATTTCTCCGCTTTCTGCCGGGTTGGCAATGTGGCGAAAGGTGAGCGGGCCCAGTGTCAGGCGGGCCAAATGGGTGCCGCCGAGGTCTACCGGGCCGGCATCGTGATTGCCTTCGATCCATGTCCATTCCCGGCCTGCCATGAGGCGGGCAAGCCAGAGGCGGGCGGTTTCCTCCAGCCCATCTGCGGCAGCGAGGTCATCGAAACTGTCGCCCAGACAGACCACATGGGCGGGTTGAGAGCGGTCGATATCGGCGTCGAGTTTCGACAGGGTTTCGCGGGTTTCATAGGGCGGCAGCAGCGCGCCGCCCCGGCGGGCGAGGCGTTCGGATTTGCCAAGGTGCAGGTCGGAGACGCAGAGCAGCGATTGCGCAGGCCAGTAGAGCGCGCCGGAGGGCAGGGCGTGGAGCGTTTCGCCGAACAGGGTGAAAGCGTGGTGCATGGCGCTTGGTTTGCCTTGCTCGGCAAGGGGTTGCAAGGGTGTCAGGCGAGGCCTGCCTCTTCCATAAGGCGACGGGCGGCGTCTTCGACTATCCGGTCGCGCCCGGTGCCTTGTACCGGGATACGGCCTGGTTCGAGGAAGAGCGGCGCGGCCAGCGGGGTGACGCGGGGTAGGCGGATCAGGTCGATCCGCCCCTCCACCCGGGCGAGCATGTCTTCGATGCGGGAGAAATCGACGAGGCCGCGTTCGGCCTCTTCCCGCGTGACCTGCAAGAGCAGGTGGTCGGGGTCGTATTTGCGCAGCGTGTCATAGAGGATGTCGGAGGAGAAGGTGGCTTGCCTGCCCGATTTGCGGCGGCCTTGGTGGGAGCGTTCGATGAGGCCCGCGATGATGGCGCTGGCGCGGAAGGTGCGCTTCATCACGGCGTTTCCGGCAAGCCATGTTTCCAGACCGTCGCGCAGGCGGGCAAGGTCGAAGAGGGGGGCGGCGTCGGTGACGGGATCAAGGCCCCAGATCAGGGTGGCATAATCGGTGGCGACGAAGCCGAGGGGGGCAAGCCCCTGTTCTTCCATGCGTTTTGTTACCAGAAGCGCCAGCGTCTGCATCGCGTTGCGCCCGGCAAAGCCGTAGATGCACAGATGTTCGCGCCCGTCATGGGGGAAGCATTCCACCAGGAGACGGTCGGGTTGCGGAAGGCGCGACACCTCGCGCTGGAGGGCGAGCCAGCTTGCGGTGTGGGCGGGCAGGTCGGGCCAGCTATCCTGTTGGAATTTCGTCAGAATCCGTTGAGTGAGCAGGGTAGAGGTGGCGAATTTGGTGCCGTTGAAGGTGGCGACCTTTGGGTCGCGGCCGGGCTGGCGGGTGACTTCGACGGTCATTTCCTTCAGCCCTTCATAGCGGACGACCTGACCGCCGATGAGGAAGGTGTCGCCGGGGGTGAGGGTGGAGGCGAAGCCTTCTTCCACCTCGCCCAGCGGCGTGCCGCCGAGGCGATTTCTTAACCGGACCTTAAGGGTTTCGGTGTCGATGATGGTGCCGAGGTTCTGGCGGATGACGGCGGCGGTGCGGGGATCACGGAGCTGCCATTTGCCGTTTTTTTCCTGCAATCTCTGCCACTTGTCATAGGCGCGGAGCGCGTAGCCGCCGGTGGCGCAGAAATCCATGCAGGCGTCGAAGTCGGGGCGGGTGAGGGCGGCATAGGGGCCGGCGCGGGTGACTTCGGTATAGAGGGCATCGGCATCGAAAGGTCCTGCGGCGGCGGTGAGCAGGATGTGCTGGCAGAGCACGTCGCGCGGGCCGGGGCCGCGGGGTTCGCCGTCAAGCGTGTGGTCGCGGACGGCATCGAGCGCGGCGCGGCATTCCACCACCTCGAACCGATTGGCGGGCAGGATGAGCGCTTTGGAAGGGGCGTTGTAGCGGTGGTTGGCACGACCGATCCTTTGCACGAGGCGTTTGACGTTCTTTGGTGCGCCCACCTGAATGACGAGGTCCACATCGCCCCAGTCGATGCCAAGGTCGAGTGAGCCGGTGCAGACGATGGCGCGGAGTTTCCCTTCGACCATTGCGGCCTCGACCCTTTCGCGCTGTTCGCGGGCGAGGGAGCCGTGATGGATGCCGATGGGAAGCCCGTCGTCGTTCTGTAGCCAGAGATAGTGGAAGAAGAGTTCCGCCTGCGCGCGGGTGTTGTGGAAGATCAGCGTGGTGCGGTGGCGGCGGATTTCATCAAGGATCGCGGGGATGGCATAGCGACCGCCGCCGCCCGCCCATGGCGGGGGGGTGTCGGTTTCCAGCATGGCGATATCGGGGTCGGGGCCGGGGTCGGCTTGCAGAATGTCGCAGGTCACGGGGGACAGATAGCGGGCCAGCGCGGGCGGGTCTTCGACGGTGGCGGAAAGGCCCACACGGCGCAGGCCGGGGGCGAGGGATTCGAGGCGCGCGAGGAGAAGCATGAGCTGATCGCCGCGCTTGGATTCGGCCAAGGCATGCAGTTCGTCGATCACAACCCTTTGCAGGGATTGGAAAATGCGGGGGGCATCTTCGTAGGAGAGGAGCAGGGCCAGGCTTTCCGGGGTGGTCAGCAGGATATGCGGCGGGTCGGCGCGTTGGCGGCGGCGCTGGGTATAGGTCGTGTCGCCAGTGCGGTCTTCGATGCGGATGGGGAGGGATGCGCCTTCGACGGGGGTGCGGAGGTTGCGGCGGATGTCGGCGGTGAGGGCCTTGAGCGGAGAGATGTACAGGGTGTGGAGGCCCTTTGGCGGGGTTTGCCCGAGTTCTGCAAGGGTGGGCAGGAAGCCGGCCAGCGTCTTGCCGCCGCCGGTAGGGGCGATGAGCAGCGTGGCGGGGTTCTGCGACCGGGCCAGCATGGCTTGCTGGTGCGGGTGGAGGGTCCAGCCTTTGGTGGCGAACCAGTCGGTGAGGGGTTGGGGGAGGGTCATACCGGGAAGGTAGGGCGGGTTGGGGGTGGGGGGAAGGGGCTTTGGTTTCAGGGGGTTGGGCGAAAAGGCTGTGCAGCGGCGCAGTGCAGCAGCGCAGTGCAGACGGGTGTGCATACAAATTTGGAGAGATTGGGCCAAGTTTTTGCGGGAAATGTGCGTTGGTGCACGTGATGGGCGATCCCAGCGCTGGGATGGCGCGCGTGCTGAGGGTGCCGGGGAAGGGGTCGATTTTGGGAAAGAGGGGGTTTGCGTCGGGACGGGTTTTGCTGCGGGGCGGGTTTTGCGACGGGTGGGGTCGGGAACGGGATTGCCGTTTGCCGTGGCGCGGCGTACGGCGGGGGTATGCGTATCCTTTTTCTGGGCGATGTGATGGGGCGGGCGGGGCGTGCGGCGGTGACGGCGCGGCTGCCGGGGCTGCGCGAGGCGTGGGGCCTCGATTTCGTGGTGGTGAATGGCGAGAATGCGTCATCCGGGGCGGGGCTGACCGGGGAGCATGCGAGGTTGTTGCTGGGGGCGGGGGCGGATTGCATCACGCTGGGCGATCATGCCTTCGACCAGAAGGACATGCTGAGTTTCATCGAGACCGAGCCGAGGATCATCCGGCCCATCAATTTTTCCAAGGTGGCCCCCGGCAAAGGCTGGCGCGTGTTCACCGCGACGCAGGGGCGCAAGGTTCTGGTGGCGCAGGTGCTGGGGCAGGTGTTCATGAAGCGGCCCTTTGACGATCCGTTTTCGGCGATCGAGGGGGTGCTGAAGACCCATGCGCTTGGCGCAGCGGTGCAGGCGGCGATTGTCGATGTGCATGCCGAGGCGACTTCCGAGAAGATGGGGATGGGCCATTGGTGCGACGGGCAGGCGTCGCTGGTGGTGGGCACGCATACCCATGTGCCGACGGCGGATGCGATGATCCTGAAGGGGGGCACGGCCTATCTGTCGGATGCGGGCATGTGCGGGGATTATGACAGCGTGATCGGGATGGAGAAGCTGGAGCCGCTGCGCCGTTTCGTGACGGGAATGCCCAAGGCGCGGTTCGAACCGGCGGAAGGCGAGGCCACCCTGTCAGGCGTGTTCGTGGAAACCGAGGACCGGACAGGCCGCGCGAGCCGCGTGGTGCCGGTGCGGCTGGGCGGGCGGTTGCAGGAGAGTGCGCCTTGAGCGCGACCGTTGGTGCAGAGCGGGGACCTGAACGGCGGGTGCTGATCGGAGTGCTGGTTCTGCTGGGTGTGGGTTGGGGTCTGACGCAGCCTTTGGGCAAGATCGCCACCATGGGCGGGGCGCAGCCCTTTGGGCTGATCTTCTGGCAATTGGTGATCTGTGTGCTGGTGCTGGGGGCCTTGAGCCTGCCGCGGGGCAAGGGGCTGGTGTTCAATAGGGCCAGTCTGCAGTTTTACGGGATCGTGGCGGTCTTGGGCACGCTGGTGCCCAATGCGACCTTTTATCTTTCGGTGGCGCGGCTGCCGGCGGGGATCATGTCGACGATCATTTCGGCGGTGCCGGTGATCGCCTTTCCCATTGCGTTGATGCTGGGGATGGAGCGGTTCACCTGGCCGCGTCTGGCGGGGTTGGTGCTGGGGTTGGCGGCGGTGGGGTTGATTGCGGCCCCCGGTGCGGTGCTGCCTGATCCGGCGATGGTGGCCTTTCTGCCGGTCGCCTTGATCGGCCCGTTTTGTTATGCGCTGGAGGGGCTGTATGTCGCGCGCTATGGCACGGCGCAGATGGACCCGGTGCAGGCGATGTTCGGGGCATCGGTGATGGGGTTGGTGCTGTGCCTGCCCATCGCGCTGGCGACGGGGCAGATGTACAATCCCTTGGCCGATTTCGGGCAGGATGATGTGGCGCTGATCGGATCTTCGGCCATTCATGCGCTGATGTATGCGGGCTATGTCTGGCTGGCGTTCCGGGCGGGTGCGGTGTTTGCC
The DNA here is from genome assembly GCA_013824045.1 of Rhodobacter sp. GTDB lineage: Bacteria > Pseudomonadota > Alphaproteobacteria > Rhodobacterales > Rhodobacteraceae > Paragemmobacter. The sequence goes on from PNND01000149.1 coordinate 8,524, forward strand.
TCGCAATGTTCCTATATTGTGACCGGAGCGGGAATTTTCTGGGCGATGGCGCTGCTGGGTGAGAGATTTCCTCCTTCTCTTTGGCTGGCGCTTGTTTTGCTTCTGTGCGGTGTGGCATTGGTGAGCCCGCGTGATCGGGTGGCGAAGGCTGAGGGTCCAGCTACCTGATACAGCCCGGCGTCCAAGCGCCCGGTGTGCATAAGGAGGCGGGATGTTCGGACTGGAAATAGCGCAAGACTGGCAGCCCTTTGTAGCGCTGGCCATTCTGGCGGGGATGTTCACGCTGTTTGTGCGTGAAACCTATCCGGTCGAGGTGACCGCGATTGGCGGGGCAGCAGTGATGCTGGTGCTGGGCATTCTGCCGGTGCCGGATGCGGTGTCGGTGCTGTCGAATTCCGCGCCTTGGACCATTGTGCTGATGTTTCTGGTGATGGGCGGGCTGGTGCGGACCGGTGCCGTCGAGATGGTGATCCGTGCCGCCGAGCGGCATGTGGGCGACCGGCCCAAGATGACGCTGCTGGTGCTGTTCGGGTTCATCGCGTTGGCCTCGGCGATCATGAACAATACGCCGTTGGTGGCGGTGATGATCCCTGTGGTGATGCAGATTGCGGTGAAGATGCGGATGGCACCATCGAAGCTGTTGATCCCCTTGTCTTATATCACCGTCTTGGGGGGCATGATCACGCTGATCGGCACATCGACAAACTTGTTGGTGGATGGCGTGGCGGTTGAGGCGGGGTTGGAGCATTTCTCGATCTTTGAGATTGCGCCGCTGGGGTTTGCGCTGTTGCTGGTGGGCGGGGCGTTTCTGGCGCTGACGGCGGACAAGCTTTTGCCGGTGCGCCAGTCGATGGGCGTGCTGCTGAGCGACCGGCGCAAGATGAAGTATTTTACCGAAGTGGCGATCCCCGAGGACAGCCCGCTGATCGGGCAGGCGGTGCTGGCGATTGATCTGTTCAAGCGCGATGGCGTGCGGTTGATCGACGTGCTGCGCGGCGATGCCTCGCTGCGGCGCGATCTGGCACCTGTGGTGCTGGAGGCGGGGGACCGCGTAGTGTTGCGGACCGAGATGACGGAACTGCTGGGCCTGCAGGCGCGCAAGGACCTGCATCTGGTGGACAAGCTTTCCTCGACCCAGACCGAGACGGTGGAAGTGCTGATTTCCCCCGGTTGCCGGATGGAGGGGCGGCGTCTGGGCGAGTTGCGGCTGCGGCGGCGCTACGGGGTTTATGTGCTGGCGGCGCATCGGCGCAATCAGAACATCGGGCGGCAGTTGGATGATCTGACCGTGCGGGTCGGCGATACGCTGCTGCTGGAAGGGTCGATCGAGGATATCCAGCGGCTGGCTGCGGATATGGATCTGGTGGATATCAGCCGCCCGTCGATCAAGCCGTTCCGGCGGGCCAAGGCCCCCATCGCCATTGCGGCGCTGCTGTCGGTGGTGGTGCTGTCGGCCTTTGACGTGGCCCCGATCATTGCGCTGGGCTTGATGGCGGTGGCGTTGATCCTGGTCACGCGCTGCGTGGATGCCGAAGAGGCGTTCAGCTTTGTCGACGGGCGGTTGATCGCGATGATCTTTGCCATGCTGGCGGTGGGGCAGGGGTTGGATCATTCGGGCGCGGTGGCGCTGATCGTGACGGCGGTCGCGCCTTATATGGTGGGCTTGTCGCCGTTCCTGATGATCTTGTGCGTTTATTTCCTTGGGCTGATCCTGACCGAGTTCCTGTCGAACAATGCGGTGGCGGTGATCTATACGCCGATTGCGATTGAACTGGCGCAATCCTTGGGGCTGGACCCACGGCCCTTTGTGGTGGCGGTGATGTTCTCTGCTTCGGTGGCCTTTGCGACGCCAGTGGGGTATCAGACCAACATGATGGTTTACGGGCCGGGCGGATACCGGTTTTCGGATTACATGCGGGTGGGGATTCCGTTGAACATCATCACGGGATTGGTGGCGTCGGCCCTTATTCCGCTGATCTGGCCGCTTTGAGGAGAGATGTGATGCGGGTGATGGCTGGTCTGGCGGTGGTGGCGGTGCTGGCGGGTTGTGCGCTGCCCGGTGGTGGGGCGGAGCCGCGCGCGGCGCGGTTGTCGTCTGAGGTGCTGACGGTGAACCTGAGCGACGGCACGGTCTGCCGCGCAGATTGGGCAGCGGCGGGCGGCGCGGGGCGGCTGGAGCCCTGCGGACCGGGCTTTGATTACCGGGTGACGGTGGTGGAGCGGCCCAACCCGCTGCGCCAGTTCTGGACCGCGTTGACCCGCGCGTTGGGGGCGGAGGGCGTGGTGCCGCCGATGGCCAGTGTCGAGATCACGGATGGGGTGGAGGTGTGGACCTTTGCCTCGCCGCCGCCTGTGAAGGACTGATCTGGGACATGGATGAGGCGGGCGGGGTTGCCGTTCCCTGCCTGCCTTGTGTATAGGACCGCATCACCCCAAAGGGAAGCGGAGCACGGGTCATGGCAGGCCATTCTAAATGGGCGAATATCCAGCATCGCAAGGGCAAGCAGGACAAGCTGCGCTCGAAGATGTTTTCCAAGCTGGCGAAGGAGATCACCGTCGCCGCGAAGATGGGCGATCCTGACCCCGACAAGAACCCGCGTCTGCGCCTTGCCGTGAAGGCGGCGAAGGCCGTGTCGATGCCCAAGGACGTGATCGAGCGCGCGATCAAGAAATCCATGGGCGGGGATGCCGAGGATTACACCGAGATCCGCTATGAAGGTTACGGCGTGAACGGGATCGCGATCATCGTGGAAGCGATGACCGACAACCTGAACCGCACGGCCAGCAATGTGCGGTCCTATTTCACCAAGGCGGGCGGGAACCTTGGGCAGACCGGATCGGTCAGCCATTCCTTTGATCGGGTGGGCGAGATCTCCTATCCGGCCTCGGTCGGGTCGGCCGATGATGTGATGATGGCGGCGCTGGATGCCGGGGCGGATGACGTGGAATCTGATGACGAGGGTCACTGGATCTATTGCAGTGTCGAGGCCTTGTCGGATGTGTCGGACGCGCTGGAAAAGGCGTTGGGGGAATCGCTGGAGTCCAAGCTGGTCTGGCGGCCACAATCGCGGACCGAGGTGGATCTGGAGACGGCGACAAAGCTGCTGCGGTTGATCGACCTGCTGGAAGAGGATGACGATGTGCAGACCGTGACGCATAACTTTGACATCCCCGAGGATGTGGCGGCACAGCTGGCCTGATCTTCGTGGCGGAATTGGAAAGGGCGGCCCCTGTGGCCGCCCTTTTGCATGTGAAGCGCCTGGTCAGGCGGCAGGTGGTGGGGCGTCGGCGATCCGCGGGCGGTTGTCGCCGCGCTTTTCCATCCAGAAATGGTGGTTCTCCAGCGCGGCCGACATGGCTTCGAGCAGGTCGCCGCGGGTGACGGGCATGCGCAGGGTGACATCGCAGATGGCCATGCGTTCGGTGGAATAGTCCGAGGTGGTGACACGGCGCGAGGCCATGATCACCGGCATGGCGGGGGCGAAGCGCCGCAGGCGCATGCCGAAATCGATCATCGCGCCTTGGTCACCCAGAAAATCGGCATCGACGAGCGCCACGTCGTGACATCCGGCATAAGTGTCGAACCAGTCGAGCGGCAGGCGGCGCAGGGGGAAATGGGTGATCCGCGCGCCCTTTTCGGCGAGCCAGTCCAGCAACGGATCAAGCGGGCCGGGGCGATCACAGAATACCACGATATGCGCGGAACGCGGAGCGGCGGCGGCTTCGCTTGTCATGATTGGATTGGGCTGTTCGGTGGCGGGAACCATGCTGCAACTTTGAGAGGAACCGGTCATCTGATGGGGCGCAATCTGTATCGGTCTGCGGAAGGGGCGGGGAAACGCTGGGCACTGAACTGGCACAGGCGACCGGAGAGCCACGCAAGGAACCTAAAAATCGTTATCGATCCGGACAATACACGTCAAAGTTGTTACTTCGGGCGGTGCTGTCAAGAGAAAGTAAGGCGGTCTGGGGATAAAATGTTAAACTATGTTAAAGATGCAGGGGGATAGTTGCCTGCTTGGCCCGTCCTGCGCTAGGATCGCCCTGATTGTCCGGTGGCGGGAAATTCGCATTGTGAATATCAAGAGCGTTGCGCAGTTGAGGGCTCTGCTTTTCGAGATGGAAACGACGCTCGGGCTGGTGGACCTGTCACCGAATGAGCGGGACGTGCTCTACGCGATCAACGAGGTTTCGACCGGGTCGCCCAAAGCGGCGCGATCCGATGCGATCCGGAGCCATCCTCTTGCCGCGTGCATTCCGCAGGCGACCTATCACCGGGCATTGAAAAGCCTTGTCCAGCGGGGGATGATTGCCCATGCGCCGGACACGCGGGCCGGGCATTATGTTCTGGCGGTCGACACGACGACCTGATCGAGGGGTGCCGCGCGCCTTTGATGGAGAGGAACGGTATGCGGAATGCGATGCGGTTCACAGCCGTGCATTTGTCTTTGGTATCCGTGCTGATCCTGCTTGCCTTTGCTTTGGGCGAGGGGGTGCAGACCCTGCGTGAAGTGGCGCTGCCTGAGCTGACCAGTCCGCTGTATGCGGTGTTTCTGCCCTTTGGGGCGATGGTGTTGCTGACATGGGTCTATGGCTGGATGGCGGTGCCGCTGATGCTGCCCGCGGCGGTGCTGGCGGTGGGGGCGATCGTTGGCGTGTCCGGCCTGTCTTTGGCCTTGCTGCTGGTTCTGGCCGCGAAGGTGGTGGCGGTGCCGCTGAGTTTTGATCTGTTTCGTCGGGCAGGGCTGGATGCGCGCGGCGAGGGGCGCGCAGCGAACTGGCGAGTGCTGATGGCGGTGGGGCTGGTGGCGGCGCTGATCGGGAATGTGCCGCGCGTGATGGCAGGGCCGTGCTGCGGCGGGTTTTCCATGAGCGAACGGTTGGCGACCTATGTCACCATGACGGCAGCGGATATCGGCGGGCTGATGCTGGTGCTGCTGGGGGCGATGGCGCTGTTTCGGGTGCTGCGTCAGGGCTGACGCAGGACGCCGCGCGCGGCCTGCTGCATGGCGCGGGTGAGCGGTGCGAGCGCGGGCGCGGTGAGGCGGGCGAATTGCCAGTGCAGCGCGGTATCGAGCGGCTGATCGGGGGCGAGATCCACAAGGTGGCCGCTGGCGAGATGGGCTGCGACGAGCGGTTCGGGGTTCAGCCCCCAGCCGAGGCCCGCGAGGCAGGCATCCACAAATCCCTGTGACGAGGCGAGGCGGTGGCCGGGGAAGCCCGCGCGGCTGGCTTGGCCCTTGGTGCGCTGATCCACCCAGATATGCTGGAGGCGGTCCTTGTCGGAAAAGGTCAAAGCAGGGGCGCGGGAGAGGGCCTGAGCGGTGGCCCCATCGGGCATCCAGCGTTCGATATAGGCAGGGGAGGCGGTGGCGCGGTAGCGCAGGCGGCCCAAGGGAAGGGTGTCGCAGCCCTGCAGCGGGCCGGGATGGGCGGTGACAGCGGCGGCCACCTCGCCCCGGCGGAGCCAGTCTTGCGAGACGTCCTGATCATCGATGACGATGTCGTAGAGAAAGCCTTGGGTCGCGGCCAGTGCCGGGATGACCCAAGTGGCGAGGCTGTCAGCATTGACCGCGATGCGCAGGGTGGCGGGTCCGGGGGCGATGCCGGGAAGTTCGGTCGCAAGGGCCTGTTCCAGCAGCATCACCTCATCATGGTGGCGGATCAGGCGCAGGCCGATGGCCGTTGCGGTGCAGGGCGTGCCGCGCCGGATGAGGAGGGTGCCAATGCGTTCCTCCAGCGCCTTGAGCCTTTGTGAGATGGCGGACGGGGTCACGTGCAGCTCGGCCGCGGCGAGTTCAAAGGAACCGCGGCGGTGCACGGCGGCAAGGGCGGCGAGCTGGGCGGGGTCTTGCATTAAATGAACTTAATCCAGCGTAGGAAGTTTAACTGGATTGAGGCATCGCGGCGGGGCTAGGTCAAGCCTGCAGTGTGAAGGGGCAGGACATGACGGCGGGATTTGCGGCGGGGGCGGGGTTTTTGGTGGCGATCAGCCTGATCGCGGCCATCGGGGCGCAGAATGCCTTTGTGCTGCGGCAGGGGATACGGCGCGAGCATGTGCTGGCGGTGGTGCTGACCTGTGCGCTTTCGGATGCCGTGCTGATCGCGGCGGGGGTCGGGGGCTTTGCGCTGGTGTCGGGGGCGGTGCCGTGGCTGGCGGATGTGATGCTCTGGGGCGGCGTGGCCTTTCTGGTGGTCTATGGCGCGATGCGTTTTCGTGCGGCTTGGGCCGGGGGTGAGGCCTTGATGCCCGCGCCGGGCGGGGCGGCACCCTTGGGCAAGGTGCTGGCGACCTGTCTGGTGCTGACCTGGGCCAATCCGCATGTCTATCTGGATACGGTGGTGCTGCTGGGGTCGATCAGCGCGCAATATGCGCCCTATGGCATGGCGTTCGGGATGGGGGCGGCGGCGGGGTCTTTCGTGTTCTTCAGCGCGCTGGGCTTTGGCGCGCGGCTGCTGGGCCCGGTCTTTGCCCAACCCCGCGCTTGGGTCGTGCTGGAGGTGGTGGTGGGCTGCACCATGTGGGCCATTGCGGCCAAGCTGGCGCTGACGGCCTGAGAGGGGGCCTTGCGGGTGGCGTGGGGATCGGGTTTGGTCCGACCCATGCGTGCCAAACCCCCCGTCACCGAACGCGTCACTGATCTGGGCCGCCCCGTGGAAGGGGCGTTGTGGATGCTGCTGACGGGGCTGTGTTTCGTGGCAGTGACGGGGATCGTGCGCCATCTGGGGACGGACCTGCCCGCTGCGCAATCGGCCTTTGTGCGCTTTGGCTGGGGCGTGGTGTTCTTGCTGCCGACGCTGGGGCCGATGCTGCGGGCGGGGTTTCCGCCCGGCACGCTGCGGCTGTTCGGTTGGCGCGGGTTGGCGCATACGGCGGCGGTGGTGCTGTGGTTTCATGCCATGGCGCGCATCCCGGTGGCCGAGGTGACGGCGATCGGGTACCTGAACCCGGTTCTGGTGACGCTGGGGGCGGCGCTGTTCTTTGGCGAGGCGCTGGCGATGCGGCGGATCGTGGCGGTGGGGGTGGCGCTGATCGGCGCGCTGATCGTGATCCGCCCCGGCTTGCGCGAGGTGACGGACGGGCATTTCGCGCAGCTGGGCGCGGCCTGTTTCTTTGCGGTGTCTTATCTCTTTGCCAAACGGTTGAGCCAGCAGGTTTCGGCCGGGGCCATCGTGGGCATCCTGTCGGTCACGGTGACGGTGGGGCTGTTGCCGTTGGCGATCTGGGTCTGGGTGCCGATGAGCCTGACGCAACTGGCATGGCTGGGGCTGGTGGCGGGGTTCGCCACCGGGGGGCATTATGCGATGACGCGGGCCTTTCGGGCCGCGCCGCTGGCCGTGACGCAGCCGGTGACGTTCTTGCAGCTGATCTGGGCCACGGCGCTGGGCGCGCTGGTGTTCGGCGAGGGGGTGGATGTCTTCGTGCTGCTGGGCGGCGCGGTGATCATCGGGGCGATCAGCTATATCACATGGCGCGAGGCGATGATCAAACGCCGCCCCGTGACGCCTGCCGAGGGCGAGACGACGGTGTGACAGACTGGCTAAAATCCGGGGTGAAGGCCATGGATTTGCCAGCATTCCCTAAGGCATTTCTAACCGTGACACGGGCAGTCTGACCCCAGCCTTCGGGTGCGGGTGAGGGTGTCATGTTTGAATTTCTTAGGGCTGGGGTGGCCCTTGGCGCGCGTTTCGCGCAGCCTTTGACCTTTGGGGAAATGGTGGTGCAGCCGGGGGCTGCGCCCATGATCCGGCTGTTCAATCCGGTGCTGAATGAAACCGTGCTGCTTGGGGTGGGCAGTGCGGGGCCAGAGGTGCAGTCCTTTGCGGTGCAGGGCAATGCGCGGGTGGAGGTCACGGTGGGCGGTATGGCGGGCAGCCTGCCGGTGGACATGATCGCTGCGGCACAGGCGCCGGGGGTGGGTGGGCTGACCGGGTTTCTGCAAGCTGGCGCACCGATGCGGGCGCAAGCAGTGGAGATGATCGCCGTGGAGGTGGCGGGGCAGTCCTATCTGCTGGCGGCGCGGCACAGCGGCAGCGGGGTGGAAAGTTTTCGCATCGGGGCAGAGGGCGCGCTGACGCCGGTTGCGGTGGCGGCGGATGCAGGGGCCTTTGCCTTGGCCGGGGTGGTGGCGCTGGCGCGGGCGCAGGTGGGGGGGGTGAGCTATGTTTTTGCCGGATCAGGGGTAGAGCACGGGATCACCACGCTGGTCGTTGGGGCGACGGGGGCGCTGACGCGGGTGGCGGTGACAGGGCAGGCGCAGGGCGTGCCGATGCAAGGGATCACCGCGCTGCAGACGGTTGAGGCGTTCGGGGCGACTTGGCTGGTCGCGGCGGCGGCGGGGTCTTCGAGCCTGACGGTGTTTCGTGTCGGCGCGGGTGGGGCGTTGGTGCCGATGGATCATGTCTTTGACGAATTGGGCACGCGCTTTCAGGGTGTTTCGGCGCTGGACGTGGTGGTGCAGGGCGACTGGGTCTTTGTGCTGGCGGCGGGGGCGGATGAGGGGCTGACGCTGTTCGCCCTGACGCCGGGGGGGCGGCTGGTGCATCTGACCAGTCTGGCCGACCGGGCCGATCTGGGGCTGGCGAATATCAGCGCCCTGCGAGGCGTGGTGGTGGATGGCAGCCTTCAGGTGCTGATCCTGTCAGGGGCCGAGGCGGGGCTGACGCAGCTTTCGCTGCCGCTGGCGGGGTTGGGCGTCGTGGGCGGGACGGGAGGGGGGGCGCATGACCTGATCCTTGATGGGGCTGGGGCGGATGTTCTGACCGGGGGGGCGGGGGCGGATCTGTTCGTGATGCGTGCCGATGGCGTGCGGGACGTGATCACGGATTTCGAGCCGGGGCTGGACCGGATCGATCTGACCGGATGGCCGTTCTTTCGCCATGCCGGGCAACTCGCGGTGACGGTGACGGCAACCGGGGCGGTGTTGCGCTTTGCGGGCGAGGAATTGGAGATCCGCACGGCGGCGGGCCGGGCGCTGACGCTGGCCGAGTTGATGGCGCTGGATTTCGGGCGCAACGGGCGGGTGCTGTTCGATGCCATGCCGGTGGTGGAAGAGCCGCCGGACCCGGACCCGCCACCGGACCCGGACCCGCCGCCAAATCCGGACCCCCCGCCAGATCCGGTGATCACCGGGGTCGCCCTGTCCGGCCGTGCCGGGGCGGACAGTCTGGACGGCGGGACCGGGAATGACACGCTGTCGGGCCGGGGTGGGGCCGATACGCTGCGGGGCGGGGCGGGAAATGACATTCTGATCGGCGGCAGCGGGAACGATCTGCTGGATGGCGGGAATGGCGCGGACAGCTTGGCCGGGGACAGCGGCGACAACACGCTTTTCGGCGGGGCGGGGAATGACAGCCTGACCGGGAGTGAAGGGCGTGACGGGCTGTTCGGCGGGGATGGGGATGACCTGCTGGTGGGGGGCATGGGGGCCAACACGCTGGATGGCGGGGTGGGCGCTGATCGGCTGATCGGTGGTGATGATGGGGATCTTCTGGATGGCGGCGATGGGGCGGATGTCATCGAGGCCGGTGGTGGCGATGACACGGCCCGAGGCGGGGCGGGGCATGACCGGATTTCGGGTGGGCTGGGGCAGGATGCCCTGTGGGGCGGCAACGAGGACGACACGCTGGAGGGCGGCGCGGGCGAAGACAGACTGTTCGGCGAGGCTGGAAATGACCGTCTGATCGGCGGGGATGGGGCGGACCGGCTGGACGGGGGCGACGGGGATGACTGGATGGAGGGCGGCGAGGGGGTGGATGTCTTCGTCGATGGTGCGGGCAATGACACGATCCTTGCCGGGGCCGGGAATGAGGTGATCCGGGCGGGGTTGGGGAACGACTCCATCCTCGGTGAGGCGGGAAATGATGTTCTGGCAGGCGGGGCGGGCGACGATCTGCTGTTCGGCGGGCTAGGTGCTGACAGCCTGTTCGGTGAGGCGGGAAATGACCGGCTTTTCGGCGGAGATGGGGCGGACCGGCTGGAGGGCGGGAACGGGGATGACTGGCTGGAGGGTGGCGAGGGGGTGGATGTGTTCGTCGATGGCACGGGCAATGACACGATCCTTGCCGGGGCGGGGGATGAGGTGATCCGGGCGGGGTTGGGGAACGACTCCATCCTTGGTGAGGCGGGGAATGATTTTCTGGCGGGCAGTCTGGGGGATGACCTGCTGTTCGGCGGGTTCGGCAACGACTCGCTGTTCGGGCAAGCGGGTAATGACCGGCTGTTCGGCGGGGACGGGGCGGATCGGCTG
>PNND01000022.1 GCA_013824045.1 Rhodobacter sp.
TCCGTCGGGCGACATGTCCATGATGCCGCCCCAGGACCGCAGCACCTTGGCCCGCCCGATCATCGGCATCAGGGTCATGCCCGCCTCCATTACATGTTCCACCATGGGGAGGTTCCCGCGTGACGCGTAAGAGGCGTAGAAATCCAGATCGCCCCCAAAGACCAGACCGCCCTTATCGGATTGGCTGATGTAGAAATGGCCCATTCCGAAGCTTACGACATGGTCGATCACGGGCTTCAGCCCTTCGGTCACGAAGGCCTGCAGGATGTGGGATTCGATAGGAAGGCGCAGGCCTGCCATGGCGGCGACCTGGGAGGAGCGGCCTGCCACCACGATGCCCACCTTCTTGGCACGGATCGCGCCGCGCGTGGTCTGCACGCCCACCACCTTGCCGTTCTGGACGTCGATCCCCGTCACTTCGCAGTTCTGGATCAGATCGACGCCGCGCTTGTCGGCCCCGCGCGCATAGCCCCAGGCCACGGCATCATGCCGCGCCGTGCCGCCGCGCGGGTGATAGAGGCCGCCATAGATGGGAAAACGCGTCTGTTCGAAATCGAGATAGGGCAGATGTTCGCGCACGCCTTCCCGGTCCAAGAGGATCGCGTCATCGCCTTGGTTGATCATCGCATTGCCGCGCCGGGCAAAGGCATCGCGCTGGCCATCGGAGTGGAACAGGTTGATCAGCCCGCGCTGCGAATGCATCACATTGTAGTTCAGGTCCGGCTCCAGCCCTTCCCACAGCTTCATCGAATGGGAATAGAATTCCGAATTGCCCGGCAGGAAGTAGTTGGCGCGCACGATGGTGGTGTTGCGCCCGATATTGCCAGAGCCGAGATAGCCCTTTTCCAGCACGGCGATGTTGGTCAGTCCGTGGTTCTTGGCCAGATAATAGGCGGTGGACAGGCCATGCCCGCCGCCGCCGATGATGATGGCGTCATATTCCGCCTTGGGGGCCGGGTCGCGCCAAGCGGGCTTCCAGCCCTTGTTGCCGAAAAGCCCTTCGGTGATGACCTTCAAGCCTGAGTAACGCATGGACAGACCTTTCCTGACGCCGGGCATTGAACCGGGTCCCTGCCGTTTGTTCAACAGGAAGCAGCAGTTTCCTGTGCTGCCCGCGACAAAAGGTGTCGCGGACGGGCTGCTTTACGCGGCAGGGCTATTCGGCCAGCTTTTCGCGCAGGAAGGCCACCACCTCGGCCAGCGCGTCCAGCCGCTTGAACTGACCCGTGCCGTGGCCCGAGTCGGGCAGCAGGCGATATTCCAGCTCGCGTGTTCCCGGACGCGCGAGCAGCGCCGCAACAAGGCGCCCCGACTGCACGCGCGAGATGTTGGTGTCGTCGGACCCGTGCATGATCAGGAACGGGGGAAGCACGGCTTCTGCAGGCAGGGCGGCCAGCATGGTCAGGGGGCTGGCCGCATCGGCAAGATCGGGGTTCTCGCCCACAGGCGCGCCGATCAGCCGGGATTCAGCGGAGTCTGCATCATCCGTCGGCCCCATCTTGGCGGTCATGCCAATCGCTGCCATGTCGGCATCCATCTGGGAAAACAGGATCGGGGGAAACCACACGACAGAAGCCCGCAGCGCCGTTGCCGGATCAGCCGCGAGGCTGATCCCCGCCACCGCCGACAGATGCCCGCCCGCCGAGGCACCGAAAGAGGCGATCCGCATCTCGTCATAGCCCAAGGCATCGCCGTTGGCGCGCACATAGGCAAAGGCATCCTGCAGATCGTCATACTGTCCGGGCCAGACCGCCTGATCGGAGAGACGGTAGTTGATCGAGGCCACCGCGATGCCTGCGCGCAGGAACATGTCCAGCCCGTCGGGGTCTGACTTGTCACCAACCATGAAGCCGCCACCGTGGATAAAGACGACGATGGGCGGATTCTCCACGCCATCGGGCACGTAGATATCCATGATGTTGCGGTCGGCAGAGCGGTCGGCATAGGCCAGATCGTCATGCAAGACATAGTCGGGGCCGGGCGGGCCTGCGGCGACACCGGGGGGCGGGCCGTCCTGCGCCTGCACAACCCCGGCAAACATCATGGCAATGGCGGCAATCAGATAACGTGAGGACATGGGAAACCTTTCAAGGCGAAGAAACAAAGAGTGGGCCGACAAGGCCCACTCCGTTCCCTAACGCCCGTCGGGACAAACTCCGTCGCATCGCCCCGCACTTTGTTGCGTTGCGGCGATTTTCCCCCTGCGCCGTGCCGTCACAACCCCTTTGACCGGTAGGACTGCGCCACGCGCCCGATCGACACAAGATAGGCGGCCATACGCAGATCTTCGACATCCGCGCGGCTGTGCCAGACCTCGCGCATGGCCTGATATGCGGTACGCATCGTGTCATCGAGGCCCGAACGCACCAGCGCCAGTTCATCCGATCCGGTGAGGAACTTTTCCTTGAAATCCGGCGACAGGCTCCAGCCGAGCTGCTGGTCGCTGGACAGGCGTTCCAGTTCCTCGACCAACAGGCGGGAACGTGCCTCTTCCGCCCGGCGCTGCATGCGGCCAAAGCGGATATGCGACAGGTTCTTGACCCATTCGAAATAGCTGACCGTCACGCCCCCCGCATTGGCATACATGTCGGGGATGATGACCGCGCCCTTTTCCCGCAGAATTTCATCGGCCCCAAAGGTGATGGGGCCATTGGCCGCCTCGACGATCAGGGGCGCACTTATGCGTGGGGCATTGCCCTTGTGGATCACGCCTTCCAGCGCGGCGGGGATCAGGATGTCGCAATCCTTTTCCAGCACCGCTGCGCCATCGGCGGTGTAGTCCGCCCCGACAAAGCCCTTCAGCCCGCCCGTGGCGGCCATGTGCTGGCGCACGGCCTCTACCTCAAGCCCGGCATCGGATACCAAGGCACCGTCACGTTCGATGATGGCGGTGATCTTCACCCCATCCTCTTCCGACAGGAACTTCGCCGCGTGATAGCCCACATTGCCCAAGCCCTGCACAACGGCGCGCTTGCCTTCCAGCCCGCCGGACAACTTGGCCTTGGCCACATCTTCCGGGTGGCGGAAGAATTCGCGCAGGGCGAATTGAACGCCGCGCCCCGTCGCCTCCACCCGGCCCTGAATGCCGCCCGCATGGGGCGGCTTGCCGGTGACGCAGGCCTTGGCGTTGATGTCGGTGGTGTTCATGCGGGCATATTGGTCGGCGATCCATGCCATTTCCCGCTCGCCCGTGCCCATATCGGGGGCGGGCACGTTCTGCGCCGGATGGATCAGGTCGCGCTTGATCAGCTCATAGGCGAAGCGGCGGGTGATCTGTTCCAGCTCGTCAACATCCCAAGCGCGGGGGTCGATGCACAGCCCGCCCTTCGACCCGCCAAAAGGCGTTTCCACCAGAGCGCATTTATAGGTCATCAGCGCGGCCAGCGCCTCTACCTCATCCTGGTTAACGGAAAGGGCATAGCGGATGCCGCCCTTCACCGGTTCCATATGTTCGGAATGGACCGACCGATAGCCGGTGAAGGTTTCGATCTTGCCCCGCAGGCGCACCCCGAAACGGACCGTGTAGGTCGAGTTGCAAACCCGGATCTTCTGTTCCAGACCGGGGCTGAGATCCATCAGCCGCACCGCGCGGTTGAACATCAGATCGACGGATTCCCGAAAGCTGGGTTCACCGGAATGTTGCATGTCATCCTCCCTGTCGCGCCGGAACAGGGGGCGCGGCCCTTGCCGTGAGGCTAGCACAGCCGAATGCTGTGGCCTCGGTTTACGACGGACAGATTTGCACGGGGTTTAAGACGCCCGGATGAAACGCATGCAGATTCACCTGTCGCAGCAGGCGCGTGCCACCTGTCTGGCATAGCCGAACGCCCTTATTCGTTAACGAATGCGCCCGGTTCTTTCCCAATCCTGCCTCAATCCTGCCTAGCAGAATGGTTAAAACAGCCAGACTTGAGGATGGGTACCAATCCGCTTGGAACATCCCGGAAAGGGCGAGACATGACGATTTATCATATCCACCGCCGCACGAGGGCAATCCTTGCCTTGGCAGCTTCGGGCGAATCAGTCTCCGGGAGCCTTCGGGCCGCCCGCAAAGCACTGTCTGCGGCCCCGCCACAATCATGGCGGAATTTGGCCGACCGTTTCGGCGATACCCCCGGCTTCAACCTCGAATCTTCACAACGCTTGCAGCCTGCACCGGCATCCCGCATCCCTGACCGGGGGTGCAAGGATGCGGTAAACCGGATTTCCGGGCTGCCGTGCAACGATCATGGGATCATGGGTCATGCGTAAGACTGTCCTTTCTCTTCTCGGCCGTCCGTTTCGTCGGTTCCGCCGCAGCGAGGACGGCTCGCTGCTGGTCTTCGGCCTTTTCCTCTTCGCCACCTTCTTCCTGATGAGCGGCATGGCCGTTGATCTGATGCGGACCGAGAACCGCCGCGCCGCGCTGTCGCAATCGCTGGACCGCTGCGCCCTGAACGCCGCCGCGCTGCGCCAGACGCTGGACCCCGCCACCGTGGTCCGCGACTGCGTGGAACGCGATGGGATGCTGCCCTTCCTGACCGAGGTCAAGGTGACGAGCCTCGCCGGACAACGTTCGATCGAGGTGAAGGGCAAGATCCCGGTCGAAACGATGTTCATGGGTGCATCCGGTATCGACGTGATCGATGTGGCCGCACGCTCGGTCGCCGAACAGCGGGCCACGAATATCGAGATCGTCCTCGCGCTTGACGTGTCCGGGTCGATGGCGGGAACCAAGCTGGATTCGCTGAAAACCTCGGCGAGGAACTTCGTGTCGACCGTTCTGGGCAACAACACCGACAGGATTTCCATCGCGGTCGTGCCCTACAACGGTCAGGTCAACCTTGGTCCGAACCTGCGGACCAAGTTCAACGTGACGAACATTCCGGGCCTGACGGCAACGCAGAACGTGAACTGCGTCGACATGCCGTCGAGCGTGTACAGCAATACCGGTATTGCGCGTACTCTGCCGATGCCCGCTACGGGCTGGGCAGATGCGTTTACGACGCTGGGCTCCTTCCCGACCAGCTATTCGACGGACGGCCGCGCGCCGACCGCGACCAACGTCTGGTGCCCGCCGTCGACGGCGAACATCGTGCGCCTGCAGGATGACAACATCACAGCCCTGCACACCTATATCAATAACCTGACTGCGATCGGCGCAACCTCGATCAACGCAGGGATGAAGTGGGCTGGCGCGATGCTGGACCCGCAGTTCCGCAGCGTCGTGAACGAATATGTCGATGTGGGCACCATTCCGGTGGAATTCCGCGACCGCCCGTTCGACTATTCGAAGCGTGACGCGCTGAAGATTGTCGTCCTGATGACAGACGGGGAAAACTTCGGCGATGTGCGTCTGAACGACAACTTCCGCACCGGCCCTTCGCCCATCTTCAGGGGAACCGATGGCAACCACTCCATCCAGTTCACGTCGGGCCGTCCGGCGGCGGCAGGGACCAACCAGTTCTGGGTGCCCCACCGCAACGAATGGCGCGCAACGTCTTGGGGCGGAACCACCAGCACGACTGGCACCCCGCAAAGCTGGCAGCAAGTCTGGCAGGAGCTGAACGTCAGCTGGACCGCATGGCACCTCTATGCCCGCGCGCTTGGCACCTCCAGTTCCACGCGGACGAGCCTGTACAACACCTGGTTCAACAACTTCCGGAGCCAGCGCGGCACCAACGTCTCGACCCCTGAAATGGACGCCGAACTGCTGCAGATCTGCAATCTGACGAAACAGCAGGGCGTGCTGGTCTACGGGATCGCCTTCTCGGCGCCCACGCGCGGCATCAACGCGGTCAGAGGTTGTTCTTCCTCGGAAGGCCACTTCTTCAACTCGACCAACACCACCCAGCTGAACGCCGCTTTCCAGGCCATCGCCACCAACATCACCCAGTTGAGGCTCGTGAACTGATGCGTATGTCATCCATGATGCGCCGCTTCCGGCGGCGCGAGGACGGTTCGGCCACGGCGGAATTCGTCATCCTTGTACCGCTGCTCTTTGCGATCTTTGTCGCAACGATCGAAATCGGCATGATGATGTCGCGCTGGTCCAGCATAGACCGTGCCTCGGACATGGTGATCCGGTCGCTTCGGCTTGGCCAGTACACCAACCCGACACCGCAACTGCTGCGGCAGGAAATCTGCGATGATGTGTTCCTCGTCGAGAATTGCTTCGAGAACATCGCCGTGGACATTCGCCGCATCAACCGGACCACGTTTGTGATGCCGGACAGGGATGCACCCTGCGTGACCCGCGATATCGACATCATTCAACCGGTCGTCGAAGTGACGCCGGGCCAGCAGAATGACCTGATGCTGATCCGCGTCTGCGTGGCGGTGGATGCCTTGTTCCCGACATCGCGCGTTGCCTTGCCGATCACATTGGATGCTCAGGGCGGCTACGCGCTGTCGGTTGCATCTGTGTACGTCAACGAACCAAGCTGAGGGACAGTATCATGAATTTCCTGTCCAAAATCACATCAGGTATCAAGCGGTCTGTCAGCCGGTTCGGCAAAGACACCTCTGGAAGCCTTTTGGCAGAAGCGATGTTCATCGTACCCGTCATGGCGATGGGGATGTCGGGCTTCTACGCCTTTTGGGATGCCTATCAGACCCAGAACCGCGTGCAGAAAGGGGCCTATGCCATTTCCGACATGCTGTCGCGAGAGATGGTTCCCGCGTCGCCGGCCTTCTTGAACGGGCTGGAAGCCACGCTGGAATATCTGATCGGCACGGATGCCCGCACCCGCATCACCAGCATCCGCCGCAACTCGGGCGGTCCTGTCGGCGCGACCGGGTTGACGGTGCTGTGGTCGCATTCGCCCGGCGCCACGATGCCACCGCTGACCAATGCCACGCTCAATCAGGTGATATCAGAAGTGCCGATGATGGCCGTGGGCTCGAACGTCGTGGTCTATGAGGTTGTGGTCCCCTACGCTCCGGTGACAGATATCCTGACGCTGACCACGATCAACGAAGTCGTCGTCATGCGGCCGCGTTTCCTGCCCACGCTCTGCCTGACGGGCGTGACCTGCTGATCGGCGCGTGACGCGGGCCTCCTTCGGGGCTGTGCGCCACGGCACCAACCTTCTGCACGGGGCGGCGTTGTCCGCCCCGTTTGCGTGACCTAGGTTAGGTTCACGCCAGCAGCAGGAAGACCGCCCATGTCCATTCGTCCCGTCGTTCAGGAAGACCGTGCCCAGCCCACCTATGAAGGCGCGGGCGTGCATCTGCACCGCGCCTTTGGCTTTGGCGACCCGGACCGGATGGATCCGTTCCTGCTGTTTGATGATTTCCGCAACGAAGACCCGCGCGATTACATGCGCGGCTTTCCGTGGCATCCCCATCGCGGGATCGAGACGATCACCTATGTTCTGGCCGGTGCCGTCGAACATGGCGACAGCCTTGGCAACCATGGCCTGCTGAAAGGCGGCGATGTCCAGTGGATGACCGCAGGGTCCGGCATCCTGCATCAGGAAATGCCGCGCGGGAATGCCAAGGGGCAGATGCACGGCTTCCAGCTTTGGGCGAACCTGCCCTCCAGCCTGAAGATGACCGCGCCGCGCTATCAGGACGTGAAGGGCAAGGACATCCCCGAAATCATGGATGATGACGGCACGGTGGTGAAGGTGATCGTCGGGTCGTTCTGGGGCAAGACCGGCCCCGTGGACGGGATCGCCGCCGATCCGCAATACCTTGATATCTATGTTCCACCGGGGCGGAAGAAGACTTTCAAGGTGGATACATATCGCCGCGCCTTCGCCTATGTCTTCGACGGCAAGGGCACCTTCCGCGATGCCAGCCGCCCCAAGGGCGTGCTGCTGGAAAAGGAAGTGATGGGGCAAGAGGTGAACATCCGCGACATGTCGGGCGACCGCACGCTGGTGCAGTTCGGCACCGGGGATGAGGTGACGGTGCAGGCCGGGCCGGATGGCATCCGGTTTCTGCTGATCTCGGGCGCGCCGATTCAGGAACCCGTGGCATGGCACGGCCCCATCGTGATGAACACGCAGGCAGAGATCCGGCAGGCCATGGCCGAATTGAAGAACGGCACCTTCATCCGGCCCGCGCATTGACGCGAGGGGCGCTTGCGGCTTTGGTGCAACTGGGGCGCGCATCCCGATGCGCGCCAGCCTGACTGGAGCCCAGATGATGCGCCTGCACCCTGCCCTCGCCTTCGCCTCTGTTGCCCTGCTTGCGGGGTGCAATGAGCCGGGCTTCATCCGCAAGGCCGAACCCGCGGCCACCCCCGCGCTCTTGCCGATCGAAGAGATCCTGACCGGCGACAGCCCGCAACTGGATGCCGAGGCCGCTGCCGCCCTGACAGCGCGCGGGGCCGCGTTGCGGGCAAAGGCGGGGACAGCGGGTTAGGCCGCGTTGCAAGCCTTGCCGTGAACAGCTAAGGGGGCGATGAGCCTGCCCGAATGATGGAGTATCCAATGCCTGCGCCCCTTCGCCTTGGTCTTGCCGGTCTGGGAACCGTGGGCATCGGCGTGGTGAAGATCGTGCAAAAGCACGCCGACCTGATCGCCGCCCGCGCTGGCCGCCCGGTGGTGATCACCGCCGTCTCGGCCCGTGACAAGACAAGGAACCGCGATGCCGACCTGTCGGGTTATGCTTGGGAGACAGACCCTGTCGCACTGGCGCAGCGCGCGGATGTGGATGTTTTTGTCGAGGTGATGGGTGGCCATGAAGGCCCCGCCCGCGCCGCGACCGAGGCCGCGATTGCCGCTGGCAAGGACGTGGTCACCGCCAACAAGGCGCTGCTGGCCCATCACGGCCATGCGCTGGCGCTGGCCGCCGAAGCGGCAGGGCGCGTGATCCGGTTCGAGGCCGCCGTGGCGGGCGGCATTCCGGTGATCAAGACCCTGACCGAAGGGCTCGCCGGCAATCAGATGCGCCGGGTGATGGGCGTGATGAACGGCACCTGCAATTACATCCTGACCCGCATGGCCAATGCGGGGCTGCCTTACGAGACCGTCTTCGAAGAAGCCCGCCAGCTTGGCTATCTGGAGGCCGACCCGAACCTTGACGTCGGCGGCATTGATGCCGGCCACAAGCTTTCCCTGCTGGCTGCCATCGCCTTTGGCACAAAGGTCAGCTTTGATCATGTGGAACTGGAAGGCATCGGCAATGTCTCGATCGAAGACATCCGCATGGCCGATGACATGGGCTATCACATCAAGCTGCTGGGTGTGGCGCAGATGACGGGGCGCGGGCTGGAACAGCGCATGACCCCCTGCCTTGTGCCTGCCGAAAGCCCGCTGGGCCAGTTGCAGGGCGGCACCAATATGGTGGTTCTGGATGGCGACAGCGTGGGCCAGATCGTGCTGCGCGGCCCCGGCGCGGGAGAAGGGCCAACGGCCAGCGCGGTGATGGGCGACGTCATCGACCTCGCGCGCGGTATCCGCGTGCCGACCTTTGGTCGCCCTGCCGCCACGCTTGCCGATCCGATCCCCGCCAAGGCCGCAACCCCGGCCCCCTATTACCTGCGCATGACCCTGATCGACAAACCCGGCGCTCTGGCCAAGGTGGCCACCTGTCTGGGTGAGGCGGGCATTTCCATCGATCAGATGCGCCAGATCAATCAACCCGGTGAGGCGGATGACAAGGCGGTGGTGCTGATCGTCACCCACAAGGCCGCACCCGCCGACATCGCCTATGCGCTGGCGCGCTTTGGCGAAACCGGCGTGGTCATGGGCGCGCCTGTCGCCATCCGGATCGAGGAAGTCTGAGGGCGGGACGAAAACTTTTCGCAGAAAAGTTTTCAGAAGGTGCAAATTTTTCTGCGAAAATTTGCCAGCCGGTCCTTGACCGGCGGGCCCGGAAAATTCTTCGCAGAAGAATTTTCCGCAGCGCCATCCGAAACACCTTGTCTTTCGTCTGTTAGCGCGACCACGCTTGCCCCACCCTTGCCCGGACGTTAAGGGGCTGGGGCACAGCCGGGGCGAGGAGCGACGACACATGGCCGACAAGCAGGAATTCGAAGACCGCCTTCTCTCGTTGGGCCTTGCCCGCGTGTCCGAGGCCGCCGCCTTGGCCAGCGCGCAACTGATCGGGCGCGGCGATGAAAAGGCCGCCGATCAGGCCGCCGTGAATGCCATGCGCGACCAGCTCAACCTCTTGGACATCGCCGGGGTGGTGGTGATCGGCGAGGGCGAGCGGGACGAGGCGCCGATGCTCTATATCGGCGAACAGGTTGGCACCGGGAACGGCCCTGCCGTGGACATCGCGCTTGACCCGCTGGAAGGCACCACGCTCACCGCCAAGGACATGCCTAACGCCCTGACCGTGATCGCCATGGCCCCGCGCGGCACGATGCTGCATGCGCCCGACGTCTATATGGAAAAGCTGGCCATCGGCCCCGGCTACAAGCCCGGCACCGTGACCATGACCATGAGCCCGTCGGAACGCGTCTCGGCATTGGCTGCCGCCAAGGGCTGCTCGACCGAGGATATCACCGTTTGCGTGCTGGAACGCCCCCGGCATGAAGAGATGATCGCCGAGATCCGCTCCACCGGCGCGTCGATCCGGCTCATCACCGATGGTGACGTGGCGGGTGTCATGCATTGCGCCGAACCCGAGGTGACGGGGATCGACATGTATATGGGTTCGGGTGGCGCGCCCGAGGGGGTGCTGGCCGCGGCGGCGCTGAAATGCATGGGCGGGCAGTTCTTCGGCAAGCTTCTGTTCCGCAACGAGGATGAGCGCGCCCGTGCCCGCAAGGCCGGGATCACCAATTTCGACCGCGTCTACACCCGCGACGATCTGGTGCGCGGCGACGTGATCTTTGCGGCCACGGGCGTGACCAGCGGATCGCTCCTTGCGGGGATCAAGCGCGAACCCGGTTTGGTCACGACAGAGACGATCCTGATGCGCTCCAAGACCGGATCGGTCCGGCGGATGACCTATCGCAGCCCGGTGAAGTGAACGCCGGTATGCCCTGTCTTTCCGAGGGCAGGGCTTGCAGGAGGTGCCGCTTTGCGGCACTTCCTTCGGCATGACGGCACGCGCTTTTCTCAATGTCGAAACCTCGCTCAGCGGTCGCCGCTGGATCGGCCCTTCGGCCGAGGAGGACCGTCTGGCCGAAGCCATGGCGCAGGTCACGCGCCTGCCGCTGGCGCTGTGCCATACGCTGGTCAAGCGCGGCGTGGCCCCTGAAGACTGCGCCGCCTACCTCGCCCCTGCCCTGCGCGATCTGCTGCCCGATCCGCTGACGTTGCGCGATATGGGGCCTGCGGCGGCGCGCTTCCTGCGGGCGGTGAAGGCACGTGAACCGATTGCCGTCTTTGCCGATTACGATGTCGATGGCGGGTCATCGGCGGCCCTTCTGATGATCTGGCTGCGCGCGATGGGGCACGGTGCCACGCTCTACATCCCCGACCGGATTGATGAGGGCTATGGCCCGAACGTCCCGGCCATGGCGGGGCTGGCTGCGCAGCACCGGCTGATCATTTGCGTCGATTGCGGAACGCTGTCGCATGACCCCATCGCCGCCGCCGTGGCGGCTGGCGCGGATGTGGTGGTGCTTGACCATCACCTCGGGGCGGACACCTTGCCGCCCGCGCTGGCCGTGGTGAACCCCAACCGCCAGGATGAGGATGGTAGTCTGGGCCACCTCTGCGCCGCCTCGGTGGTGTTCCTGATGCTGGTCGATGCCAATCGCCAATTGCGCGCCGATGGTGTGCAGGGGCCGGATCTCATGGCGCTGCTCGATCTGGTTGCGCTGGCCACGGTGGCGGATGTGGCCCCGCTGATCGGGGTCAACCGGGCGCTGGTGCGGCAGGGGCTCAAGGTGATGGCGCGGCGCGACCGGGTCGGCCTGCGCGCGCTGGCCGATGTGGCGCGGATGGATACGGCGCCCAACACCTACAGCCTTGGGTTCCTGCTGGGCCCCCGCGTCAACGCGGGCGGGCGCATTGGCGCGGCCGATCTGGGCGCGCGGCTGCTCTGTACCGAAGATGAGGCCGAGGCAAAGGCGCTGGCCGACCGGCTGGATGAATTGAACACCGAGCGGCGCGAGATCGAGATGCGCGTGCGCGAAGCCGCCATGGAACAGGCCGAAGCGCGCGGTCTTGACGCGCCGCTGGTCTGGGCGGCGGGCGAAGGGTGGCATCCCGGCGTGGTGGGTATCGTGGCCAGCCGGTTGAAAGAGGCCACCAACCGCCCCGCCGTGGTGATCGGGCTGGAAGGCGGGATGGGCAAGGGATCGGGGCGCTCCATCACCGGTGTCGACCTTGGCGCATCCATCCATCGGCTGGCCGCCGAAGGGTTGCTGGTCAAGGGCGGCGGCCATCGCATGGCCGCAGGCCTGACAGTGGAGGAGGGCAAGCTGGACGAGGCGATGGCCCGCCTGTCCGACCTCTTGGCGCGCCAGGGTGCGGGCAGTGCCGGGCCTGCGGATCTGAAGCTGGACGGGCTCTTGATGCCCGGTGCCGCCGACCGTGATCTGGTGGAAAAGCTTGAGGAAGCGGGGCCTTTTGGGGCCTCTTCCCCTGCCCCGCGCTTCGCCTTTGCTGGCATGGCCGTCAGCGCGCGGCGGATCGGGGAGGCCCATCTGCGGCTGTCCTTCGGCGATGGGATTGGGCCAAAGCTGGATGCTGTGGCCTTCGGGGCCTTTGATGGCCCGCTCGGCCCCGCCTTGTTGGAAGGCGGCCATCAAAGGTTCCACCTTGCGGGGCGGCTGGAACTGAACCAGTGGAACGGCAAGA
Organism: Rhodobacter sp.; assembly: GCA_013824045.1. Lineage (GTDB taxonomy): Bacteria > Pseudomonadota > Alphaproteobacteria > Rhodobacterales > Rhodobacteraceae > Paragemmobacter. The sequence continues at coordinate 12,693 of PNND01000022.1, forward strand.
CGAAGGTGCAGCTCCGTCTGGAGGACGCGGCCCGGGCCTGACCGCGATGCGCGGCTATCCCGTCAAAGCGCCGCTCTGTCGCACATTTTCCCCTTGCGAGTCACCCGCCCCCCCTTTAGACACCCGCCACCGACAGTGGCCCGTTCGTCTATCGGTTAGGACACCAGGTTTTCAACCTGGGAAGAGGGGTTCGACTCCCCTACGGGCTGCCATTTTTCCTACCATTCCGCCTGCCTGCACCCGCGCGCCTTTTGCGGCGATGGGCTGTTGCGCGCATTTTCCTGCGCACCCACTCCACACCCCAGCACTGCCATGCCATGATGCCACCATACTCATGGCCGGATGAGGCACCCATGCCCACGATCCCCCTTGGCCCCACGGGCCATAGCGACCCTTTCACCCGCAACGCCTTGCCCCCGGCAGAGCAGTGGCCAGACCTGCGGCTGGACGGCTTCGACTACCCCGAATGGCTGAACGCCGCCGTGGAACTGACCGACCGGATGGTGGAACGGGGCTTTGGCGATCATACCGCGCTGATCGGCAATGGCCGGGCGCGGACCTACAAGGAACTGACCGACTGGTCGAACCGCATCGCCCATGCGCTGGTGGAAGATTACGGCGTCGAACCCGGCAACCGTGTCCTGATCCGATCCGCCAACAACCCGGCCATGGTGGCCTGCTGGCTGGCCGCCACCAAGGCAGGCGCGGTGGTGGTCAACACCATGCCCATGCTGCGCGCGGGTGAGTTGACGGCCATCGTGATCAAGGCTGAAATCACCCACGCCCTCTGCGATACCCGCCTGATGGAGGAACTGGTCGCCTGCCAGAAGGCCAGCGCCTTCCTCCACACCGTCGTGGGCTTTGACGGCACCGCCAACCACGATGCCGAGCTTGACCGGATCGCCTTGCGTAAACCCGTCCGCTTTACCCCGCCACCCACGGGCCGCGATGATGTGGCGCTTCTGGGCTTCACCTCGGGCACGACCGGAGAGCCGAAGGCCACGATGCATTTCCACCGTGACCTGCTGATCATCGCTGATGGCTATGCGCGCGAGGTGCTGAACGTCACCCCCGCAGACGTCTTTGTCGGCTCCCCGCCGTTGGCCTTCACCTTCGGCCTTGGCGGGCTGGCCATCTTCCCTTTGCGCTTCGGTGCGGCGGCGGCGCTGCTGGAACAGGCCAGCCCCCCGAACATGATCGACATCATCACCGAACACCGCGCCACGATCTGCTTCACCGCCCCCACCGCTTACCGCGTCATGCTCAAGGCGATGGAGGAAGGGGCGGATCTGTCCTCACTCCGCGCCGCCGTCAGCGCGGGCGAAACCCTGCCCGCCCCGGTCTATGACGAATGGATGGCGCGCACCGGCAAGCCCATGCTCGACGGCATCGGCGCGACCGAGATGCTGCACATCTTCCTCACCAACCGCTTCGATGACCACCGCCCCGGCTGCACCGGCCGCCCCGTCACGGGGTATGAGGCGCGGATCGTCGGCCCCGACATGGAAGAACTTGCCCGCGGCGAAGTGGGCCGTCTGGCCGTGCGCGGCCCCACCGGCTGCCGCTACATGTCCGACAGCCGACAGACCGGCTATGTGAAGAACGGCTGGAACCTGACGGGCGACAGTTTCTGGCAGGATGACGAGGGCCGCTTCCACTTTGCCGCCCGCTCGGACGACATGATCATCTCCGCGGGCTACAACATCGCCGGGCCAGAGGTCGAGGCGGCGCTGCTGTCGCACCCCGCCGTGCTCGAATGCGCCGTGATCGGGGCCGCGGACGCAGAACGCGGCCAGATCGTCGAGGCGCATGTGGTGCTCGCCCCCGGCCAAGCGGGCGATGCGCTGATGGTCAAGCTTTTGCAGGACCATGTGAAAAAGGTGATCGCCCCCTACAAATACCCGCGCCGGGTGCTGTTCACCGATGCCTTGCCGAAAACCCAGACCGGCAAGATCCAGCGCTTCCGGTTGCGTCAGGCCTAGCCGGGGATCACCGCCGTCGCCTCAATCTCCACCTTCGCGCGGTCCTCGACCAGCGCCACCACCTGCACCAGCGCCATCGCCGGGTAATGTCGCCCGATCACCGCCTTATAGACGCGGCCCAATTCCTTGAGCGACCCAAGGTATTCCCGCTTGTCGGTGACATACCAAGTCAGCCGCACCAGATGCTCCGGCCCTGCCCCCGCACAAGCCAGCACCTCGACGATGGACTTCAGCGCTTGCTCCACTTGCCCCACGAAATCATCCGTCTCAAAGACCTGATCGGCATTCCAGCCGATGATCCCCCCCGTGAACACCATCCGCCCCGTGGCGGCGACCCCGTTGGAATAGCCGATGGCGGGCTTCCAATGCGACGGGTGCAGGAATTGCAGCGCGGTGTCGGTGGTCATGCCTGTGTCTCCAGATGCGCGGTCAGCACCGCGCGAATACGATCGGGCCAGCGGGCCGGCCGCCCCTCGGGCGACATCCAGACCAGCACCAGCCGAGCCATCAGGCGATGTTCTCCGCCGCTGCCCATGTCCAGCCGGAGGGTGACGGAACTGCCGCCCACCCGCTCCACCACCAGCACCCAGTCCAGCACATCGCCCAACCGCGACGGCGCGCGGAAATCCGTCTCGATCCGCGCTGTCGGCACGCCGATCCCGTCCGCCATCATGGCATGATAGGAATAGCCCACCACTTCGCGGAAGAAATTCTCGCAGACGGAATTCGTCATCTCGAAATAGCGGGGATAAAAGACGATCCCCGCCGGATCGCAATGGTTGAACTCCACCCGGATCGTACGCGCATAGCTCATCCCAGCACGCTCCGCGCGATCACCACCCGCTGCACATCCGATGCGCCTTCATAAATGCGCAGCGCCCGGATCTCGCGATACAGGCTCTCCACCACCGATCCGTGCCGCACGCCATCGCCGCCATGCAGTTGCACCGCCATGTCGATCACCTCCTGCGCGGCCTCGGTGGCGTAAAGCTTGGCCATCGCCGCCTCGCGCGTGACGCGCGCGGCGCCATTGTCTTTCACCCAGGCCGCGCGATAGACCAGCAGGGCAGCCGCGTCGATCTTCAGTGCCATATCGGCCAGATGCCCCTGCACCATCTGCAATTCGGCCAGCGCCTGCCCCTGAATCCGCCGCGCGCGCGTCCGCGCCAGCGCCTCATCCAACGCCCGACGCGCAAAGCCCAGCGCCGCCGCCCCCACGGTCGAGCGGAACACATCCAGCACCGACATGGCGATCCGGAACCCCGCGCCCGCCTCGCCGATCAGCGCCTCTTCCGGCAGCACCATCCCCGTCATCCGCAAACTCGCCAAAGGATGCGGCGCGATCACCTCCAGCCGCTCCACAACCTGCAGCCCCGCGCTCTTTGCCGGCATCAGAAAGGCCGACAACCCCTTCGCCCCCGGCGCCTCCCCCGTCCGCGCAAAGACGACATAGACATCGGCAATCCCGCCATTGGAAATCCATGTCTTCTCGCCCTCGATCAGCCATCCGCCCTGCACCCGCGTGGCCGTGGTCGCGGTTGCCGCCACATCCGACCCCGATCCCGGCTCGGTCAGCGCAAAGCCCGCAATCGCTGCCCCCGCCCGCGTGCGTGCCAGCCATTCCTGCTGCTCGGGCGTGCCGAACAGGCTCACCGGCCCCATGCCCAGCCCCTGCATGGCAAAGGCGAAATCCGCCAGCCCGTCATGCCGCGCCAAGGTTTCGCGGATCAGGCAGAGCGTGCGCACATCCAGCCGCTCGCCCGCCCCCGCCCCGCTGTGGCGCAACCAGCCGCCATCCCCCAGCATCGCCACCAGAGCCCGGCAAGCCGCATCCACATCGCCATGATCCACCGGCAGATGCGCCACGCACCACGCCTCAAGCGCGACAGCCAGGTCGCGATGCCGATCTTCAAAGAAGGGCCAGTCCAAGAAACTCGTATCGCTCATCTTCTCTGTTCCAAATATCCTCAGGGGGTGAGGCCGTAAGGCCGAGGGGGCGCGAGCGCCCCCTGATTTTTCGCATGAAAAATCGTCAATCCCCGCCAAACACCGGCGTCTCCTTGGCCACAAAGGCGCGGTAAGCCCGCTCGAAATCGCGGGTCTGCATGCAGATGGCCTGCGCTTGCGCCTCGGCCTCGATCGCCTGCTCCAGCCCCATGTTCCATTCCTGATTGAGCTGGGTCTTGGTGATCCCATGGGCAAATGTCGGCCCCGCCGCCAAGGCACGCGCCAGCGTCATCGCCGCCCCTTCCAACTCTTCTGCCGGATGCAGGCTGTTCCAGAACCCCCAGCGCTCGCCCTCTTCGGCCCGCAGCACCCGGCCTGTATAGAGCAGTTCCGCCGCACGCCCTTGCCCCACGATCCGGGGCAGCATCGCGCAGGCCCCCATGTCACAGCCCGCCAACCCCACGCGGGTGAACAGGAAGGCGCATTTCGCCCCCGGTGTCGCCAGCCGCAGGTCGGATGCCATCGCCATGATCGCCCCTGCCCCCACGCAGACGCCATCCACCGCCGCGATGATGGGCTTGCCGCAGCCGACCATCGCCTTGACCAGATCGCCGGTCATCCGGGTGAAGGCGAGAAGCTCCTTCATCTCCATCCCCACCAGCGGGCCGATGATGTCATGCACATCGCCGCCGGAACAGAAATTCCCCCCATTGGACGCGATCACTACCACATCCACATCCGTGGCATAGACCAGCGCGCGGAACGTATCGCGCAACTCGGCATAGCTTTGAAACGTCAGCGGGTTCTTCCGCTCGGGCCGGTTCAGCCGCACCACGGCGACCCGGTCCACCACCTCCCACAGGAAATGTTCGGGCCTGAGCCCCGCCATCGCGCCCATCACGCGCCTCCCATGCGTTTGAGAATATCGGTCAGCGTATCCAGATCCGCCTCGGACAGGTTGGCAAAGCGGCGCGAAACCTCCGCCTCATGCCCGGCGGCCAGCCCTTCGAACTGCGCCAGCCCCTCCGCCGTCAGCGCGACAAAGACCGTGCGCCGGTCCGTCTCGGACGGGGTTCGCCGCACCAGCCCGTCCTTTTCCAGCCGGTCCACCACCGTGGTCGCATTGCCGTTCGATACCAGCAGCATCCGGCTCAACTCGCTCATCGTCACACCATCGCGGCGGCGATAAAGCGCGGCCATCACGTCGAAGCGCGGCAGGGTCGTCTGGTGCTGTACCCGCAGGAATTCGCGCAGGTCGCTTTCGGCCACCCGTGTGACCCCCAGCAGGCGAATCCACATCTTCAACCGCCGTTTCGACAGCGGGTCCGTGGCGGGATCGCTCATGTCTCCCCCCCGGCAATCACGATGCCCTGCCCGTTCACGCCCTCGGCCCCGTCGGATGCCAGCCACAAGGCCGCCGATGTCACCTCATCCGGGCGATACAGGCGGTTCTGCGGGCTCATCGCCTCCAGCGCGGCGCGGGCCTCGGCCAGCGACCGGCCGGTTTTCTCCGAAATCACCTTGATGGAATGGTCGGTCATCTCGGTATCAAGGAAGCCTGGGCAGATCGCGTTCACCGTCACCGGCCCGCGCGCCACCTCTAGCGCCAGCGACCGCACGATCCCCATCACCCCATGTTTCGCCGCCGCATAGGGGGCCACCTTGGCATAGCCCTTCACCCCCGCCGTCGACGCCACGGCAATCAGCCGCCCCCAGCCATCGAACTGCCGCAACCCTTCGCGGAAGGTCAGGAAGACCCCCGTCAGGTTCACCGCCAGCATGGCATTCCATTGGTCCAGCGTGGTGCGGGCAAAGGGCGCGCTGTCCGCCTGCCCCGCATTGGCGATGACCACATCCACT
>PNND01000146.1 GCA_013824045.1 Rhodobacter sp.
CCGCCGAAAGGGCGATCCTTGGCCGTGACGCCCGGGGGATAGCCGCGGTGGAACTGGCGGCACATGGCATCATAGATCGCGCGTTGGTCGGCGATGGACAGGGTGGCGGTGTCGGGGGGGTAGGCGGCTTCGGACCTGCGGATGAAGTCCCAGGTCGCTGTGTCAATGATCCGGGTGTAATCGGGCGGCGTCATAGCTGCGAGTTTGGGGCAGGCTTGCGGCCTTGGCTAGGCGGTTTCGACTGCCGCGCATGTCGTGTTCGGCGCAGGGCACGATTCCGGGCTTTCCGGAAAAGCGAAAGGGCGCAACGGGTTGGGTTGCGCCCTTGGCTGGATCGGAACTTTTGCTGCGGATCAGGACAGCGAAAGGTTGGTCGCCGATTCGCGACCGTCGCGGCCGGCTTCGATATCGAAGGTCACAGCCTGACCGTCTTTCAGGCCACGCAGGCCTGCACGTTCCAGTGCGGTGATGTGAACGAACACGTCCTTCTTGCCGCCTTCCGGGGCGATGAAGCCGTAGCCTTTGGTTTCATTGAACCATTTCACGGTGCCCTTGGCCATCGTGAAGTCTCCTGTCAAGTCTGCCGCCCGCACTGTGCGGCGGCCTGGCCCCGTCAGCCTGGTCGATGCTGTGGCCGGAAAATCCGAAACAGAAGTCGAGTAGAGTTAACGTCGCAAGGGGGATATGAGCACAAAGGGCCAGAAAATCAAGGAAATTGGGGGTGTTTCGGCGGCCCTGCGGGGGCGGCGTTTTCATGACTAAACATTCAGTATATTGAATGTTTATGGAAACTCGCCTATGTGAGAGTCATCGTAGCCCGCTGATTGGGCTGCCGCATGGAGTTGATAACATGACCCTTGACCGTGCCGTGATGACATTTGCCGGTGTGATGGTGCTGGTGAGCGTGCTGCTGACCAGCTTTGTTTCCCCGTATTTTCTGTGGTTTACCGTTTTCATCGGGGTGAACCTGATCCAGTCGTCCTTTACCGGCTTCTGCCCGGCGGCGATGGTGATGAAGCGGTTGGGCCTGCGCCAAGGCGCGGCGTTCTGAGAATTGCGCGACTCTCGGATTGAGAGTCTTTGCGACTCTCAATCCGGGACTCTTGTCTGGGTTGCGTGTGCAGCACGCGGTGCAGACACGCAGTGCAGACAGGCGTATGCACGCAGCGGACTGCGGATTCAGAGAGTGTCAATCTGAGATAAGGAATTTTTCCGGCTGCGGCGCATGGGGTCGCGGGCTGTTATCGGCCAGCCCTGAGGGCCCAGCCGTGAGGGTATGGTCGGGCAACTGACGAAGGTCCTAGACCTTTGGCCAAAAAATCGCTGGACCTCTCTCCGGTCACAAGACGGCCCAAATTCTGCCACATTCGACGAGGTGCCAGCACTGGCGTGCAGACGAGTCGGAGAAGGTGAATGACAGCAAGACTGAAATTGCGAGTGGCGGTCTCGCCAGCAAACCGTGTGGGCCGTGTCTCGGCTCTGACGGGGGATATGGCATGACCAGTGCGCGGATCACCTTTATCGACCAGTATCGCCAGACCGAAAGCTTGCTGGAGCGCGCGCGGCGGCGGCGGGATGAGGCGCTGGGGCGCCGAATGGCCTGCATCATCCAGACGTCGAAAGACGGTGAAGGGGTGGTGGACCATGTGTTCAGCAACGTCCCACGGTTGGGCGAGTTGATCGCCCGGACCGGCCCGGATGTCTGCATTGTGGGTGTCCGGATGGAGCCTGTGGTGGGGCGCAAGATCTGCGACGTGGCGAAGGCCGCGCCGTAGGGCCCGGCTGCAGTGATCGGCCTGACCGGATCTGTGGCGCTGGGGGGCGTGCGCAGGTCACCTGCGGGGGACCGGGGATGACGGACGTCGTTGTGGTGCGGGGGCGCCATGGGGCGGACGGTTGTCAGCGGGCGGGGGTTGGGTCGATCCTGTGGTTATGGGTTGTTGGATGTCAGAGGCGATCCGTGCGGCGGATCGCCTTTGTTCGTTTCTGCGGGTCTGAGGGGAGTTGATGTCACCGGGCAGGCTGCTACCTGAGCGGCGGGCGCGGCATCACCGCCGGCCCGCAACATGCTGGATGCCGGATGCCCCTGACTGCCGCCTTCGCCGTTCCCGGCGCGCTGACCACCCTGACGGGGGGGTTTTTCTATGACCGGCGACTGGTAGAGGGCTTGAGCGGCCTTGGCCATGATATCCGGGTGGTAACGCTGCCTGACGGGTTTCCCGATCCGGGAGACGCGGCGATGCGGATGGCGCTGGCGCAGCTGCAGGCGCTGCCTGCGGATATGCCGGTGATCGTGGACGGGCTGGCCTTTGGCGCGCTGCCAACGGACGGGGTGGCGCGGATGGCGGCCCCGATCATTGCGATGGTGCATCATCCGCTGGCGCTGGAGACAGGTCTCGATGCGGCTGTGGCCGGCGCCTTGCGGGCGCGGGAGCGGGACAATCTGGGATTTGCGCGGCATGTTCTGGTGCCCAGCCCGCATACCAAGGCGGTCCTGATGGCCGAATACGGGGTGGCCGCAGAGAAGATCACTGTGCTTGTGCCGGGGATCGACCGGGTGGCCGGGGCGGCTGTCGCGAAGGCCGATCCGCCGCTGATCCTGTCGGTGGGTATTCTGCATCCGCGCAAGGGGCATGATGTGCTGATCGCGGCGCTGGCGGCGATTGGCGATCTGGACTGGCAGGCGGTGATCGTGGGCAATCCGTGGGATGCGGCGCATGTGGCCGATCTGGGCTGGCGGATCGCTGACGCGGGCATGTCGGGGCGTATCCGGCTGGCGGGCGCGGTGGATATGGATGAGCGGGACCGGCTTTACGGTGCGGCATCGGTGTTCGCGCTGGCGACGCGGTATGAGGGGTATGGCATCGTGTTCAACGAGGCCTTGGCGCAGGGCTTGCCCATCGTGAGTTGCCGAACGGGCGCGGTGCCGGACACGGTGCCGCCGGATGCGGGGTTGCTGGTGGGGGTGGATGACGCGGCGGCCTTTGCCGGGGCCTTGCGGCGGGTGCTGGAGGACCCTGCGCTGCGGGGCGGGATGGCGGCGGCGGCGGCGCGGGCCGGGGCAGCGCTGCCCGGTTGGGACGATGTGGCGCGGCGGGCGGCGGTGGTTCTGGCGGGAGTGGCGGTATGAGCGGGTTGGGTGTGGAGCTTGCGCTGGCGGTAACGGCGGCGGAGGAGGCGGGGGAGATCCTGCTGCGCCATTACCGGGCGCGGGACCGGTTGACGGTATCCTCAAAGCGGGCGGGGGATTTCGTATCGGAGGCGGATGTGGCGGCCGAGGCGCATCTGCGCGGGCGGTTGCTGGGGGAATGGCCGGGCGATGGCTGGCTGGGCGAGGAAACGGCGGCTGCGGAGGGCGGGCGGCGCTGGGTTGTCGATCCGCTGGACGGGACGACGAACTTTCTGCGCGGCATCGGGCATTGGTGCGTGTCGGTCGGGCTGGAGGTGGGGGGGCGGCCGGTGATGGGCGTGGTGCATGATCCGCTGCGGGGCGAGACATTTGCGGCTGCGCCGGGGGGCGGGGTGATGCTGAACGGGCGGGCCGTGGGATTGGCGCCGACGGAGGATATGGCGGGGGCGTTGTTCGGGACGGGGGTGCCGTTCGGCGGAATGGCGCATATCGGGGACCATGCCGCCGATATCGCGCGGCTGATGCCGCATTGCGCGGGCGTGCGGCGGATGGGGGCGGCGGCGCTGGATCTGGCCTATGTGGCGGCGGGGCGGCTGGACGGGTTCTGGGAGCGGCGGTTGCAGCGGTGGGACATCGCGGCGGGGCTTGCGCTGCTGGCAGAGGCAGGTGCGCGCGTGGAAGGGTTGGTGCCGGGCGAGGACCCTTGGGAAACGGGGACCGTGGTGACGGCGGTGCCTGCGCTGTTTGACCGCTTTGCCGGGCTGTTGCGGGATGGATGAGGGCGAGGGGCGGGCGGTCCCGAGCGGGCGGTTGCGGCGGATGGTGGCGTTGGGCGGTTTGGCGACGGGGATTGGCGGGCGCGTGCTGGCCGAGGGCGCGATGCGGCTGGCGCAGGGGGAGCGCCCAAGCCTGCCGGACCTGCTGCTGACGCCGGGCAATGCGCGGCGCGTGACGGATCAGTTGGCGCAGTTGCGCGGGGCGGCGATGAAGGTGGGGCAGCTTCTGTCGATGGATGCGGGGGAGATGCTGCCTGCGGAATTGGCTGGCATTCTGGCGCGGCTGAGGGCGGATGCCGAGCCGATGCCGCCCGCGCAGTTGCGGAGGGTATTGGATGGGGCCTGGGGTGCCGGGTGGCTGGGGCGGTTCCGGCGGTTTGATGTGCGGCCCATCGCGTCGGCCTCCATCGGGCAGGTGCATCGGGCGCAGACGAAGGACGGGCGCGATCTGGCGATAAAGGTGCAATATCCGGGGATCCGGGCGAGCATCGACAGCGACGTGGACAATGTGGCGGCGCTGATGCGGATGTCGGGACTGGTGCCGGGGCGGCTGGACGTGAAGCCGCTCTTGGCCGAGGCGAAGCGGCAGTTGCATGAGGAGGCGGACTACCGGCGCGAGGCGGCGCAGATGCGGCGGTTCGGGGAATTGCTGGCGGGGCGGGCGGGGTTCGTGGTGCCGGTGCCACAGGAGGATCTGTCGGGCGGCGAGGTGCTGGCGATGGATTATGTGGACAGCCTGCCCATCGAGGTGCTGGAGGATGCGCCGCAAGAGGTGCGGGATGATGTGGCGGCGCGGCTGATCGGGCTGGTGCTGGAGGAGTTGTTCGACTTCAACCTGATGCAGACCGATCCGAATTTTGCGAATTTCCGCTGGCAGGCGGAAACGGGGCGTGTGGTGCTGCTGGATTTCGGCGCAGCGCGGAGTTTTCCCGATGGGCTGGCGGAGCGGTTCCGCGAGGTGGTGCGGGCCGGGATCGCGGGGGAGCCAGAGGCGATGCTACAAGCGATGGTGGCGATGGGCTATCTGCCGGAAGGATTGGCCGAGGGGCATCGGCAGGCGGTGGTGGAGCTGGCCGATCTTGCCTTTGGGCCGCTGCGGGCGGGGGGTGTTTATGATTTCGCGCGGCGCGATCTGGTGATGGAATTGCGCGACCGGGGGATGGCCTTGGGGATGGACCGCGACCTGTGGCACGTGCCGCCGCCCGAGGTGCTGTTTTTGCATCGCAAGTTCGGGGGGCTGTATCTGCTGGTGGCGCGGCTGAGGGCGCGGGTCGATCTGGACCGGGTGATGGGGCGTTATTTCGCGGATTGAAGCCGTGCGTAGAGGTCGCCGGATTTTTCGCCGGGCGGCAGGGAGCGGAGCCATGCGATGGTATCGGTGGCCTTGCGCCAGTCTTGCCAGAGAAACTGCCCGCTTTCCCCGCGTACGGGATTGAAGCGGTAGGGGCCGAGGGTTTGCAGCCGTTCGATCACGCGGACTGTCTGATCGGGCAGATCGGGAAGGTATTCCACGGAGACCAGAGGCAGCGGACGGCTGACGCCGGAGAGGACGTCAAGCTCAAACCCTTCGACATCGATCTTCACATAGGCGGGCAGGCCGTGGGTTTCGATCAGGCGGTCCAGTGTTGTGACGCGGACGCTTTGCTGCTTGTCCCATCTGACATGGGCGAAGCCGGGGGTCGCCCCGGCGGTGGCTGCGAAATCGGGCTGCAGCGAGGAGACGGTGGGATGCAGCGAGGACACGGCCATGGTGGCGGTGGTTTCCTGCGGGCCTGCGGCGGCCTCGATCAGGGTGATGTCGCGCGGCAGGGTGCGGCGCAGGAAGGTGGCGAAGGGTTCCTGCGGCTCCAGTGCCACGACACGCGCCCCGGCGGCACGCATGGCGCGGGCACGGGTGCCGACATGGGCACCGACATCAAAGACCAGATCGCCGGGGGAGAGCAGGCTTTGGTAGAAGCGGCGCAAGGGTAGGGTGCGGATGGGGTTGTTGTAGATGATCAGGGAACGGGCCAGACCCAGCCAAACGCGAAAACCCATGTTCTGCCCCTTGTCGTTACGCACGCCCTGCCGTGGCTTGAGAGTAGGACGGGTGGCGCGCTGTCGAGATGCAAGTTCCGCGCCCACGGAAACGTGAACGGATCATCGAATTTCTGTCATCCCCCTTGCCGCGTGAGTCGGCGGACTAGGTAACGGCTGACATCTTGCCCGGGATTGCCATGACTGTTCCTAACCGCGCGCTGCGTGCGGACCCATTGATTGAAAACCAGTTTCTGCCGACAAGCCGCGAGCGCGTGATGCGTGCGCGCAGCGATTTGCGGCTGGGTCTGCCGGTGGTGGTGACGGGGCCGGGCGATGCCCTGATGCTGCTGGCGATTGAGGGCCTGTCGGAGGCGCGGTTTGCAGCGGCGGTGCAGGCGGGCGGGGCCGCGCTGGTGCTGACGGGCAGGCGGGCAGTTGCGCTGGGGCTGGATGGTGCTGCGCCGGTGGTGCGGCTGGAGGTGACTGGCCAGAGTTTCGCGCAGGTGCAGCGTCTGGCCGATCCGGTGCGGGATGGGGCGTTGCGGGGACCTGTCGCGGTGCCGGTGCTGCCGGGCGGTTTGGTGCAGGAGGCGGGGATCGCGCTGGCCCGGGCGGCGCAGCTGTTGCCGGCGGTGATATCGGTGCCGCTGGCCGATGCGGGGCGGGTGGCCCGGGATCAGGGGCTGACGCTGGTTGCGGCCGGGGATGTGCTGGCCGAACTGGCGCGGATGACACCGCAGCAGGAGGTGAGCGCGGCGGCGCTGCCGATGGTGGTATCAGAGGCGGGCCGCGTGCATGTGTTCCGCCCGGATGATGGCGGGGCGGAGCATTACGCGATCGAGGTGGGGGTCATTGATCCGGCGGGGCCGGTGCTGGTGCGGCTGCATTCGGCCTGTTTTACGGGCGATGTGCTGGGCAGCCGGAAATGCGATTGCGGCCCGCAGTTGCAGGCGGCTATGGCGGCGATGGCTGAGGGCGGGGGTGGGGTGTTGCTCTACCTCAATCAGGAAGGGCGCGGGATCGGGCTGGCCAACAAGATGCGGGCCTATGCCTTGCAGGATCGTGGGCTGGACACGGTGGAGGCGAACCATCACCTTGGGTTCGAAGATGACGAGCGGGATTTCCGCATCGGGGCGGCGCTGCTGGCGCGTTTGGGGATTTCCGAGGTGCGGCTGATGACCAACAATCCGGCCAAGGTGGCCATGCTGACAGCGCAGGGGGTGCGGGTGGCGGCACGGGTGCCGCTGGCCGTGGGCCGGACCGCGCAGAATGCGCGCTATCTGGCGGTCAAGGCGCAGAAATCCGGGCATCTTTTGCCATGACGGCGCGGGCGCTGTGGTGCGTGGCCTCCGGACAGGCCGAAATTCGGGATGCGGCGATGGGCGAGGGCGTGGCCGTGCGGGCGCTGTGGTCCGGGATTAGCCGGGGGACGGAGCGGCTGGTGTTCGGCGGTGGCGTGCCTGAGGCGGAATGGGCGCGGATGCGCGCGCCCTTTCAGGAGGGAACGTTCCCGTTTCCGGTGAAGTATGGCTACAGCATGGTGGGCGAGGCGACCGAAGGCGCGCTGGCGGGGCGGGCGGTGTTCGCGCTGTTTCCGCATCAGACCGCGTTCCGCCTGCCCGAGGCGGCGCTGATCGCGGTGCCCGATGGCGTGCCTGCGGCGCGTGCGGTGCTGGCCGCCAATATGGAGACGGCGCTGAACATCCTGTGGGACAGCGGGGCCGGGGCCGGGGACCGGATCGCGGTTGTGGGTGCGGGCGTTGTGGGGGCGCTGGTGGGGTATCTTTGCGCGCGGCTGCCGGGGGCAGAGGTGGTGCTGGTGGACCCGGTGGTGGAGCGCGGTGCGCTGGCGGCGGCGCTGGGCTGCGGGTTTGCTCTGCCCGGTGATGCGCCGGTTGAGTGCGATGTGGTGATCCATGCCAGTGCCTCGGCGGCGGGGCTGGCCTCGGCGCTGGGCTGCGCGGGGATGGAAGCCGTGGTGGTGGAGGCAAGTTGGCATGGCGCGGGGGAGACGCCCGTGCCGCTGGGCGGGGCGTTCCACAGCCGGCGGTTGCGGCTGATCAGTTCGCAGGTGGGGCAGGTGCCGCCTTTGCGCGCGCCGCGCTGGACCTATCGGCGGCGGCTGGAGAAGGCGCTGGACTTGCTGCGCGATCCGGTGCTTGAGGGGATGATTTCGGGGGAGAGCAGGTTTGACGATCTGCCCGCCCAATATGGCGCGGTGCTGTCCGCGCCCGGCACGCTGTGCCATCGCATTCGCTATTGAACAAAGGAAAGACGCATGTTCGCTGTTGAGGTTCGGGACCATATCATGATCGCGCATTCGCTGCCCTCGCCGGTATTCGGCCCGGCGCAGGGGATGCATGGGGCGACGTTTACGGTGGATGCGGCCTTCTTTGCCGAGGATATCGACGATCATGGGTTGGTGGTGGATATCGGGCTGGCGGTGGATGCGCTGGCGGCGGTGCTGGCCCCGCTGCGCTATCGCAATCTGGATGAGGTGCCGGAGTTCGCGGGCAAGTTCACCACGACGGAGTTTCTGTGCGGCGTGATCCACAAGGCGATGGTGGCGCGGCTGCGGGCGGGTGAGTTGAAGGATGCGGGCCGGGTGAAGCGGCTGCGGATCACGCTGCATGAGAGCCATATGGCGCGGGCCTGGTGCGAGGGTGAGGTCTGAGCGATGGGCTTTTCCGCCGATTGGCTGGCTTTGCGCGAACCTGCTGATCATGCGGCGCGGGATGGCGGCCTGCTGGCTGCGGCGGCGCAGGTGGCGGGGCCGGTGATCGTGGATCTGGGCTGCGGCACAGGGTCGACGCGGCGGGCTTTCGGCGGGTTAGCGGATGGGGCGCTTTGGCGGATGGTGGATGCCGATGAGGGCTTGCTGCGTCTGGCGGGGGGCGAGGGGCATTGCCTTGACCTGAACGAGGTGGAGGCCTTGCCTTTGGATGGGGCGGGGCTGGTGACGGCCTCGGCGCTGTTCGATCTGGTGTCGGCGGAGTGGGTTGAGCGGTTTGTGGCGCGGGTGGCGGGGTTGCGGCTGCCGGTCTATGCGGCGCTGAGCTATGATGGGGTGATGGCGTGGGAGCCAACCTTGCCCGAGGATGCGGCGGTGACCGAGGCGTTCAACCGGCATCAGGGGGGCGACAAGGGCTTTGGCCCGGCGCTGGGGCCGCTGGCGGCGGATCATCTGGCGGCGCGGTTGCGGGCAGCGGGCTATGCGGTGCGCGCGGCGGAGAGCCCGTGGCGGCTGGGGCCGGATCAGGCGGCCTTGCAGGCAGAACTGCTGGGCGGGATTGCGCAGGCGGCGGGTGAGGCGGGGTTTGCCGGGGCGGATGCGTGGCTGGCGGCGCGGCGGGCGCTGCTGGGGCAGGGGGAATGCCGGATCGGGCATCGCGACCTGTTGGCAGTGCCGCCTGCGATGGCTGCGAGTGAAGGGGGCTGAGGATGCAGACGGTTGAGGTCACACCCAAGGTCTGGGAACGGATATTGCAGGTCCGGGCGGGGCATGGCTGCGCCTGCTGCGGGCGGTGGACGCCGGGCGAGCGCGCAGCGCTGGACCTGTATGCGCCCTTGGCGCGGCGCGATCTGGGACCGGTGACGGTGGCGCAGATCGGGCAGTCGCTGGATGGGCGGGTGGCCACTGTGACGGGCGATGCGCGCGATGTTTCGGGGCCGGAGGGATTGGCCCATCTGCACCGGATGCGGGCGCTGGTGGATGGGGTGCTGATTGGGGTGCGCACGGCGATCCATGACCAGCCGCAACTGACCGTGCGGATGTGCAGCGGGCCGAACCCGGCACGGATCGTGGTGGACCCGCGCGGGCGCTTGCCCGACGATGTGGCGCTGTTCCGTGCCGATGGGGCGCGGCGGATCGTGGTGCAGGGCGTGGCACGCACGCGGCCCCAGGGGGTGGAAGTGGTCACCCTGCCGCTCTGCGATGGGTGGCTGGACCCGGCGGAGATATTAGCAGCCTTGCATGACCTTGGGCTGAATAGCGTGATGGTCGAAGGCGGCGGGATCACCATTGCGCGGTTTCTGGAGGCGGGGCTGCTCAATCGGTTGCAGGTGGCGGTGTCGCCCTTGCTGATCGGGGGCGGGCCGCAGGGATTGACTTTGCAAAGCCCGGTGGCGCGGCTGTCGGATGCGATGCGGCCTGAGACGCGGGCCTATGGGCTGGGCCCCGAGGTGGTGTTTGATTGCGCGCTGACGCCCAGTGCGGCGATGGCGTGGCAGCCTGTTCACGCGGCGCGGTTGGTGGCAGAAGGCGCGCGCGCCCTGCGGGTGCGGTAGGGCACGGGATGTTAGCGGCGGACCGGCGGCCAGATGCGGGACCATGTGCCATCGCGCAGGATCAGCGCGTGGTGCAGGGCGGCGGCGATGTGCAGAGCCAGAAGGGCGGCAATTGCATAGGCGCCCAGTTCATGCACCGCTTTGGCCGTGGCGGCGAGGGTTTCCGATTTTGGCACGAGCGTAGGCAGGCCGAGCCGATCGAGCGCCTCGATTGGGAAGCCGCCAGCGCGGACGCGGATATAACCCGACAGCGGCATGACCAGCATCAGCACGTAAAGCAGGCCATGGCTGGCATGGGCAGCGCGGCGCTGCCATGCGGGCAGGCTTTCGGACAGGGGCGGGGCCTTGTGGCGCAGTTTGACGACGATGCGCAGGATCACAAGGATCAGGACGAGGACGCCCATATTCTTGTGCATGATGAACAGCGTGTTGCCGAGCGCGCGGGGCAGGCCCTGCTGCACCATCAGAAAGCCGGCGGCGATCATCGGCAGGATCATCAGCGCGATGATCCAGTGAAGGGCGCGTTGGCCGCTGCTGTAGCCGGGGGACGGTGTCTGCATCTGAGCCTGCCTTCTGTGATGCCATGACAGTAGGGGTTGAGAAGATCAGATCAAGGGTTGGTGTGCCTGCCGGGTTCTGGCCTGCGGCGGGGCTGGCCGTGCTGGTGGCTTTGGTGCCGCTTGTGTTGCGGCCAGTGGGTGGCGGGATCGCCGCCCTGATCGCCGTGGCAGGGACGGGGGCGGTGCTGGTGTTCATCCGGGGCAAGCTGGGGCTGCATTACCCCCACGGGCGGTTTGGGCTGTGCAATATGGTGACGCTGGCGCGGGCGGCGATGGTGGCGGCGCTGGCGGGGATGCTGTGGCAGGGGCCGCAGGGATGGGATGTGCTGGTGCTGGCCACGGTGGCGCTGGCGCTGGACGGGGTGGATGGCTGGCTGGCGCGGCGGAGCGGGCTGACATCGGAGTTCGGCGCGCGGTTCGACATGGAGACGGATGCGGCGCTGGCGCTGGTGCTGGCGGCGCATGTCTGGCTGGGTGGGATGACGGGGGCGGAGGTGCTGCTGCTGGGGGCGATGCGCTATGCCTTTGTCGCGGCCTTCTGGCCGTTTCCTTGGCTGGCGGCGGCCTTGCCCGACAGGTTCGGGCGCAAGGTGGTGTGCGTGGTGCAGATCGCCGCGCTGATCCTGTTGCAGGTGCCGGGACTGATGCCCGAACTGGCGCGGGGGGTGGCTTGGGGCGCGGTGGCGGCGTTGGTCTGGTCATTCGGGCGGGATGTGCTGTGGCTGTGGAGGCATCGGTAATGAGTGGGGGGATGATCTGGCGCGCGGTGCTGGCCGCCCTGATCCTGCATCTGGTGTTGATCCAGCCCAATCATCCGGGCGCGATGACGTGGGGCGCGTTGCGGCTGTTTCCGCTGGAATTGCCGGTGCTGCTGTTGGGGTTGCCACTGCTGGGCGACGGGCGCGCGGGGCGTGTGCTGCGCGGGGTGCTGGCGGCTGTTTTGGTGCTGCTGGTGGTGTTGAAGGCGGCGGATTTTGCGATGTTCACGGCCTTTGGCCGGGGGTTCAACCCGGTGGGTGACCTGCCGCTGGCGGCGGCAGGGTTCAACCTGTTGTCGGGGTCGGTGGGGGTGCTGGGTGCGGTGCTGGCCTATGGGGCGATTGCCGGGGTGCTGGTGGCGCTGGGCTGGGCGCTGTGGTGGGCGATGGGGGTTTGGGCGCGGTTGGCCGTCTTTGGCGCGCGGCCGTGGTTACGGCGGGGCGCAGGGGTGGTGGCGCTGGTCTGTGCGGTGGCGGGGGTCTGGGAGGCGGCGGCGATCATGAACCGCTGGAAGATGCCGTTTGATCCACCCGGCGCGGCCTTTACCGCGCGGGTTGGGGCCGAGCGGGTACGTCTAGTGCTGCGGACGGTTGAGGATCTGCGGACCTTTCGGGTGGCGGCGGCGGCGGACCCGTTCCGGGGGCAGGAGGGGTTGCTGGACCGGATCGACCGAGATGTGGTGGTGTTGTTCATCGAGAGCTATGGGCGGGCGAATGTGGAGGGGCCGCTTTATGCCGGGACGACTCGTGCGGTGTTGACCGATGCGGAGAGGGCGCTGGGAGCAGCGGGGTTTGTGATGCGGTCGGGATACCTCACCTCATCCACCAAGGGGGGGCAAAGCTGGCTGGCCCATGCGACGTTTGCCAAGGGGCTGCGGATCAATGATCAGGTGCGCTATCGCGCGCTGTTGGTGAGCGGGCGGGAGGGGCTGTTCCACATCGCGCAGCGGTCGGGGTTCGAGACGGCGGCGGTGATGCCAGCGATCACGATGGCTTGGCCGGAAGGGCGGGGGATGGGGTTTGACCGCATCCTTGCGGCGGCGGATCTGGGCTATCGCGGGTTGCCGTTCAACTGGGTGACAATGCCGGATCAGTTCACGCTGGCGGCGTTTGACCGGATGGTGCGGCAGGAGGCGGGGCGCGAGGGGCGGCTGTTTGCGCAGGTGGTGCTGATCTCGTCCCACGCGCCATGGGTGCCGGTGCCACGCATGGTGGATTGGGATGCGATGGGGGATGGCACGGTGTTCAACGCTATGGCGCAGGAGGGCGATCCGCCCAATGTGGTGTGGCAGGATCGGGACCGTGTGCGCGATCAGTATCGCCAGTCTGTCGGCTATGCGCTGGAGGCGGTGTTCGGCTGGGCGGCGCGCACGGCGGAGGAGATGCCGCTGATCGTGGTGCTGGGCGATCATCAGGCGGCGGGATTCGTGGCGCAGGAGGACCGGCTGGATGTGCCGGTGCATGTGATCGGGCCCGCCGATCTGGTGGAGGTCGCGGCGGGTTGGGGCTTTGCGCCGGGGCTTATCCCGCCTGAAGCACAGGTGGCGCTGCCGATGGAGGCGATGCGCGATCTGTTTGTGAACGGTTATTCCAGTAAGGGGACACCGTGAAGGGCACTGTCAAGACAGGCCTGAAGTTTGCTGTCGCTGTGGTGCTGATGGCATTGGTCTGGCGTATGGTGGACGGGGCCGAGGTGGCGACGCGGCTGCGGGCGCTGCGGCCGGGATGGGTGGTGGTGGCGGTGTTCTTGCTGCTGGGGCAGACCGTGCTGTCGGCGCTGCGCTGGCGGCTGACGGCGGCGCAATTGGGGCATCGGATGGGGCTGCGGCGCGCGCTGCGCGAGTATTTTCTGGCGCAGGTGGTGAACCTTGCCTTGCCTGGCGGGGTGCTGGGCGATGCGGGGCGTGCCGTGCGCGCAGGGGCGGTGGCGGGGCTGGAACGCGCCGGACAGGCGGTGGTGTTCGAGCGGCTGGCCGGGCAGGCGGCGCTGGTGGCGGTGGTGCTGATGGCGGCGCTGGGGGTCAGCCTTGCGCCGGGCGGGATCGTGCTGCCGGGCGCGATGCTGGCGGGGCTGGCCGTGGTGACGGTGGGGCTGCTGATGGCGGGGGGGCTGGTGGTGCTGACCGGGGCGCGCTGGCCGCGCGTGGCGGTATGGCGTGAAGCGGCGGCGCGGGCCGTCTTTGCGCGCGAGGTTTGGCCGCAGCAGGTTGCGTTAAGCTTGGGGACGGTGGCGGCGAACCTGCTGGCCTTTGCGGCCTGTGCGGCTGCGGTGGGTGTCTGGCTGCCCTTGGGGGCGGTTCTGGTGATCCTGCCGCTGGTGCTGTTCACCATGCTGGTGCCGCTGACCATCGGCGGCTGGGGCCTGCGCGAAGGGGCGGCGGTGGCGCTGTTTCCGCTGGCCGGTGCGACGGGGGCCGAAGGCTTTGCCGCCAGTGCCGCCTTTGGCGTGGTCTTCCTGCTGACATCCGTGCTGGGGATGGCACTGTGGCTTTGGCCGGGGCGGACAGAGCCGGGACGCCAGCAGGGTTAGTGTCAGCGGCGACGGACGGAATTGCCGCCGTCGATGATCTGATTGATCCGTTTGGCCACTGCTTTGTGCAACTCTTCATCTCCATCTCCGACGGGGGCGTCGGCATGGGCGGCGGCGGCGTCCTTGAGGATGCCGACAATTTCCCGCTCGGGCAGGATGTTGCGGTCATTCAGGGCAAGGAGGAGCGATTCGACGATCGCAAGGGCGGCGTGCCCGGCGGAATGCGTTGACGTTGACATCAGGTTTCGACTTTCACGGGGTTTCATGCCATAATCTGGCAACTAAGCAGCATCGTCGCAGGAAAGTGCCGCGTCGGGCTGATCTGCATCAGCGTTCGTCATTCTCTTTTGAAGAATATGGCCGTGAAGCAGAGCCCCAAGAGCCCTGCCTTGGAAAGTGTGCCGATGAAAGAACCGACCGCCGTTCTGTCAGTGCAAGACAGCCCCTTTGCGCGAAAGCTTTCGGCCTTTGTTCGGCTTTCGCAGGAAGAGATGGAGGCGATGTCGGACCTCTATCGCCGTCGCCGCCATTTCACGGTGGGCAGCGATATGATCCATCAGGGGCAGAAAGATCAATGCGCCTATGTGCTCGCCTCGGGGTGGGCGTCGTCTTACAAGATCCTTCCTGATGGCTCGCGCCAGATCGTGGATTTCCAGATCCCGGGCGATTTTCTGGGCCTGCGGTCGGTGCTGTTCCGCACGTCAGACCATAATGTGGAGCCGCTGACCCCGGTTCAGGCATCGGAGGTGCAACAGAAGGACCTGCTGGATGTCTTTGGCCGCACGCCCCGGCTGGCGACAGCGGTGCTTTGGGCGGCATCACGGGATGAGGCCATGGTCGTGGAGCGTCTGGTCGACCTTGGGCGCCGCTCGGCGTCGGTGCGGATGGCGCATTTTCTGCTGGAACTGGGCTCGCGGCTGCGGATGGTCGGGCTGGCGGACAAGACCGGTTATGCCTGCCCGTTGTCGCAATATCTGCTGGCGGATGCGCTGGGGCTGAGCGCGGTGCATGTGAACCGCGTGCTGCGCGAATTGCGGGAAGAGGGATTGCTGACCTTTCAGCGCGGGCGGGTCAGCTTTGACGATTATGACGGGCTGGTCGCACATGCGGAGTTTGACCGGAGCTACCTGGATCTAGACGGGCCGTTGCTGGGCTGAGAGTTAGCCTGTCCGGAGCGCGGTTCGCCCCGGGCAGGCCCGGTGTGCCGGGGCCGGATCAAGCAAGCGCGTGACAGGCGGCGGACAGCGACTTGAGACAATCGGCATCATTATGGGCCGAAAGCGATGCTTCTGCCGCCTGAAAATGGACCAGCGCCGCATCCTTTTTCGGGCCTGCGGGAGCCTTTTCCCAAGCGGCACGAACGGAGGACATCCGGTCGCGGGTGGAGGTGAAGTATTTCTTCGTCATGGTCG
This sequence comes from Rhodobacter sp., assembly GCA_013824045.1. Classification (GTDB taxonomy): domain Bacteria; phylum Pseudomonadota; class Alphaproteobacteria; order Rhodobacterales; family Rhodobacteraceae; genus Paragemmobacter. The sequence goes on from PNND01000146.1 coordinate 15,473, forward strand.
GTTCCTTGTGGGGCGCAGCTTTCCTTGCGATGCCGGATGCCCGCCGAGACCTGAAGGTGGGGCCTAAAGGCAGGACCGGGAGACGTCGTTGGGTTTGCCGGGATCGGGGGCTGTGCCGGATCGGCGAGGAGTCGCGGATCGGGGGGTCTATATAGGCTGATCCGCGGATGGATGAACTGATGCAGATTGGCATAGGCCCGATCCCGCCGCTTGGGCAGTTCCAACTGAGCCATCGGGTCGGCGTTTTCAGGCGGTGGTGAGGGCCCGTGCTGCCGGGCTGGGGGATCGGATCAAACCGGGTCTTCGCTTGGCCGTGTGCCGTTCGGGATCAGGGTTTCCGGCAGACCGCGATCAGTTTTCAGGGCTGCGTCGAGATCCTCTTCGGTGATCGGGAGCAATTCGGTCTGCCCGGCCTGCACCCCGCGCCCCCAGACCCGCAGAAAGGTGGCGACGCGGCGGAAGGCTTCAAAGGTGAGGCCGTCAAGGCGTTCATCTTCGCGCAGGACATCGTAGCTGCCGGAGGGAAAATCCCGGTCATGGCCGGGAAGGCGGAAGCTGTTCTGGAAGGTGACGGTCGCTGTAGTGGATCGCATGGCTGTCGCGGACTCCGGCTTGGGCCCCTGATCCGGTGCCATCTGGCCGCGGTTGGGGTGGATGCGAGCCTATCACCGGGGCGGAGGCGCGAGGCTGATGCGGATCAGTGCGGGCGGGACTGCCGCCGCGCGATCTGTGCGGCGCGCCCGAGGCGGGGAACCGGACCGCCCGAGTTTGCGTTTGATCTGTGCAAGGGCTGTTTCGGCCCATGGCCACAGAAAATCGGAGACGCCCATGGCGCAATTCAACAAATCCACTGTTCTTGTCGGCCCGCTTGTCGGGCTTTTGCTTGCCGGGGCGGCCTTTGCTGCACCGGAGGACAAGGTGAAATCCGTCGATGTCGAGATGGATATCACGGCGCTGACCAATGCGGCGGCTGCCGTGCGCTTTGCCAATACGGCCGATGACCTGCAGGGCGCGATCTTGGCGCGGGTTGTGGACCGGACGGCGGAAGACGGGATCGAGATCAAGATCGATCTGTCGGAGGTTGAGCTGAGCAATTCGTTCACCGATGCGGTCGGCGCGGCGGATACCCGTCTGGTTGGCGTGGTGAACGTATCGGACATGAACGACAACACCAACTTCAACACCTATGAGTTGACGGTGACGGTCGAGCAGGCGGCAATCTTCTTTCCGCAGGAATTCGACCAGACCACAATGACCGCCAGCAGTGACGAGTTCTATCAGGCGCTGATCGCCGCCTTCGCCGATGGCGTTGTGCGGCGTTTGGACGAATAGGCCAAGGGTTCGGCAATCGGGGGGGCGGGGCTGGGTGCCCCGCCCTTTTTCATGTCCCGCCACCGGGGCAGTGAGGTGGGTTTGCGGCGGCTGTCAGGACCGGCGCAGGAACCAACCCTGCAGCCAGCGCATGGGCGGGCCGGAAAGCCCGCCGAATAGGTGCAACGCCTTGATCGACCTGTCCGGCAAGACGAGGAAGCGGTTCGCCGCCATGCCGCGGATCAGCGCCGTGGCGACCTGATCCGCGCTGAGGATGCCGCCAAGGGCTGCGATCCGGTTGGTGACGGCCGGGCGCAGGGGGATTTCCGCCGCGAGTTGCGGCGTATCGGTATCGGGGGGCATGCAGAGCGTGACGCCGATGCCCTGTGGTGCCAGTTCCACGCGCAACACCTCGGCCAGACCGCGCAGGGCGAATTTGGAGGGGGCGTAGGCGCTGTAGCCGTAGAGCCCTGACAGGCCCGCTGCGGAAGAGATCAGGCCGATGCGCGCCTTGGGCAGAAGATGCGGCAGGGTGGCGCGCAGGGTGTTCACGCAGCCGAAGTAGTTGACATTCATCACATCGAGATGGGTTTCGGGTGTGAGGTCGGCAAAGAGGCCGGGCGCGGTGATGCCCGCCGAACAGACCACAATGCCCGGCGGCCCCAGCGCATCGACGCAGCGTCGGATGGCGGCTTGCAGACCTGCGGCATCGGTCACATCCGCAATTTCGACGTGTATCGGTAGACCGGGGCTTTGAGCGCCTATCCAGCGCGCGGCTTCGTGCAACGGTGCGTCTCGGCGGGCCAGCAGCGCGATGGGGTGGCCCCGTTCCGCAAGGCGCAGCGCCGTGGCGAGGCCGATTCCGCTGGAGCCTCCGGTTATGATGGCCGGTCCTTGGGGCAGGGGCATGGAAACCTGTTTCAGCCGGAATGACCGGGGCGGTTGGGGGGTCAGATCGGGCGGTTGAGAACCTTGGAATAGACGTCGCGCAAACGGTCACGGTAGATTTCGGGGGAATAGCGTGCAGCCTGCTTCACGCCAGCGGCGGACAGTTTCGCCCGCAGATCGGCGTTGCGATCCAGTTCGATGATCGCGTCAGCGATGGCGCGGGGATCGTAAGGGTCCACCAGCAGGGCGGCATCGCCCGCCACTTCCGGCGTCGAGCTTTCGCGTGAGGTAATGACGGGGGTTCCCAGCAACATGGCTTCGAGGATGGGCAGGCCGAACCCTTCGTAGAGCGATGGGAAGGTCACGGCTTTGGCACCCTGGATGAGGCTGACCAGCAGGGGGAAGGGCGCATAGTCAAAGCAACGGATACGGTCGCGGGTGATGGTCAGGCTGCCGATCTGTTCCAGAAAGCGGTTGGTCGTGTCATTGATCAGGCGCAGTTCGTTCTCCGATTTCCAGGCCTGCGCGCCGACGATGACAAGGGGCGAGTCCACCTTGGACGACAGATAGGCTTCGATCAGGCGGCCCACGTTCTTTTTGGGTTCGAGCGAGCCGAAGAACAGGAAATAGCCCTTGTAGGGCAGGCCGAAGGTGCCTTCGACCTCGCGCTGGACCGCGTCGTCGGGGCGGTTGCACAGCTTGGCGGGGATGTCCACGGATTGGTAGGTGTTGGTGACCTTGTCTTCGGGACAGCGCAGCAATTCGATGATGTCGTTGCGCGAGGTTTCGGACACAGTGACGATGTGG
>PNND01000219.1 GCA_013824045.1 Rhodobacter sp.
TGTCGCAGCCGCCGCCCGCGCCGCCCGCGATGCCTGCTGGGGCCTGCGCCGAGACCGCGGCCACGCGGCGGAAATGGCCGAGGTCATCGAACGACACGCCAGCCGCGCCGACCCCCGCTTCGTCAATGACCGCAGCCCCCGCCCCCGCCGCCGCGCGGATGCGGCCCAGATGAGCCTCGATCTCTGATGCCGAAGATGCGCAAAAAGGGCGACCTGCCCACCAAGACCTGCGCCTGCTGCGGCCTGCCCTTCACCTGGCGCAAGAAGTGGGAAAGGGTCTGGGATGAGGTGAAATACTGCTCCGACCGCTGCCGCAACGAGGCAAAGCGCAAGTCCTGAGTGGGACAGGATTTTTCGCAGAAAAATCGCCCCCTTCAGGCCGCCCCCACCATCGCCGCCAGCTTGCCAAGAGTCTGCTGGCCCAAAGCCTCGGCCCCGAAGCCCCGCGCGTCCTCACATTCCTTGCGCGTCGCCATGACCATGCACAGCGTCACGCGCGTCGCCCCGCCCTCGTCCTCGAACGTCGCCCAGGCATCGGCATGTTTCGGTCCGTCCTCCCCCCAGAGCAGCGCATAATCCAGCCGCGCCTCGGGGATCACGCGGCCATAGCGGTGGTGATTGGGAAAGACGGTGCCATCTGGGGCGATCATGTCGAACACCCAGTCCCCGCCCTCACGCAGATCGATCCGCTTAGTGCGGCAGGAAAACCCGTCCGGCCCCCACCATTTCGGCAGCGCCTCGGCATTCATCCACGCCCCCCAGACCGCCGCACGCGGCGCGCCGATCACCCGTGTCAGCACCATCATACGCCCGGCCACATCGGCCATATTGTCCAGCCCCGCGCCAAAGCCCGCGCGATACCCCGCCGCCATGTCCTGCGCCAAATTGGACAGTTGCACCGTCACCGATAGCAAGCTTCCCTCGCCCTGCGCCACCATCCGCGCCGTCACCAGCGCGGCCGAGACGCGCTCCCCGCCAATGTCCAGCACCTCGGCATTCACGCTGCGCGCCCCGGCCTGCAGGTCCAGCCACCCCACCTCGCACCGCACATCCGGCTCCCCCGCCACCCGGCAGATGGAAACCTCGCGCCCACCGATCCGGGTATCGGCCTCCAGAAACTCCACTGTCACTTCCGGCGCAGGCGCCGCCCAGATCGCCCGCGCGGCAGGCGCGGTCCATGCCTGCCACAGCGTCGCAGCCGGGGCCTCCACCCGCCGCTCAAAGCTCAGCGTCACGCAGCCGGTCACGCCCCCATCCCCTGCGCATAGGCCTCTAGCTGCGTGGCGACCGTCCCCCACCCATCATGGAACCCCATGTCGCGATGCTGCCGCGCGGTCTCGGCATTGCGATGCCGGGCCACGGCGGTATAGCGCGTCCGCCCGCCGCCCAGATCCTCGAATGTCACTATGGCGGTCATGAACGGCTCTGCCGCAGGCTTCCAGCCTTCGGTGTAAGTGTCAGTGAACACAAGCTTTTCCCCCGGTACCACCTCCAGATAGACACCCTTGTTCTCCATCACCGCCCCCTCCACGTCGAATGTCGTGTTGCAGGCCCCGCCCACCCGCACATCCAGATGACAGGCGGTCACCCTATGCGGCTTCGGCACGAACCACTGCTTCAAATGCTCCGGCTCCGTCCAGCAGCGCCAGATCACCGCACGCGGGGCGGCCAATTCGCGCACCAGCACCAGATCGAGGTCGGGGTCCAGATCATCCGTCACGGCCATTCTCCTGCATCAGTTTCATCACATAGTCGTCCAGCCGGTCCAGCCGCACTTCCCAAAGTGCGCGCTGCGCCTCCATCCAGTCGCGTGCCGGGGTCAGCGCGGCAGGCACAAAGGCACAGGTCCGCACCCGCCCATCCTTCGCCGTCGCAATCAGCCCCGCCGCCTCCAGCACCGCCAGATGGCGCAGCACCGTGGGCAGGCGCAGCCCGGTGGGTGCCGCCAGTTCCGTCACCGGCGCAGGCCCCGCCGCCAGCCGCGCCAGTATCGCCCGCCGCGTCGGGTCGGACAGGGCGTGAAACAGCAGCGACAGGTCGGGATCATGCTTAGCCATGCAGCTAACTAACACGCCCTGCCGAGTCGAACCAGAAAAACTTAGCCAATCGGCAAACCATCCGATTTCGCGACCGTGCCGAAAACTGATGTTCGGAAAATCCCGGAAATCCGCCCAGTCCTCGGGTTGCAGCCCCCACCCGCCCTTCAGTATGGTGTGCCATCGCATACCGAACTGCAGGAGCTGCCCATGGAACGTCTGGATCGCCACGGATTGCAGGTGGATGCCCGCCTCGCCCGCTTTGTCGAAGACAGCGCCCTGCCCGGCACCGGCATCGCCCCCGCCCGCTTCTGGCAAGGCTTCGCTGACGCAATCGACACCTGCGGTTCGGAAAACCGCCGCCTGCTCGCCGTCCGCACCGAAATGCAGGCCCGGATCGACGCTTGGCACATCGCCCGCAGGGGCCAACCCCACGATCCCGCCGCCTACACCGCCTTCCTGCGCGAAATCGGCTATCTCCTCCCCGAAGGCCCCGATTTCACCATCCGCACCACCGGCACCGACCCGGAAATCGCCGCCGTCCCCGGCCCGCAACTCGTGGTGCCCGTGATGAATGCGCGCTACGCGCTCAACGCCGCCAATGCGCGCTGGGGTTCGCTCTATGATGCGCTCTACGGCACAGATGCGCTGGGCGATGCCCCACAGGGCAAAGCCTATGATCCCGCCCGCGGCGCACGGGTCATCGCCTGGGCCAAGGCCTTCCTTGATGACGTGGCGCCCCTCGCCAAGGGCAGCCATGCCGACGTGACCACCTACCGCGTCACAGACGGAACCCTCGTCCCCGCCCTGAAAACCCCCGCCCAATTCGCAGGCTTCCGGGGCGACGCCAAATCCCCCTCCGCAATCCTCCTGAAAAACAACGGCCTGCACCTCGTCCTGCGCATCGACCCCGGCCACCGCATCGGCGCCGCCGACCGCGCCGGTGTCGCCGATATCCGCATGGAAGCCGCCCTGTCAGCCATCATGGATTGCGAAGACAGCGTCGCCGCCGTCGATGCCGAAGACAAGGTCCTCGCCTATGCCAACTGGCTCGGCCTGATGAAGGGCGATCTGGTCGAGATGGTGGCAAAAGACGGCCAGACCATCGAACGCCGCCTGCGCGACGACTTCGCCTTCAGCGCCCCCGATGGCCGCCCCCTGCTGCTCAAAGGCCGCGCGCTCATGCTGGTGCGCAACGTGGGCCACCTGATGACCAACCCCGCCATTCTGGATGCAGAAGGGCGCGAGGTGGGCGAAGGCATCATGGATGCCTTCCTCACCACCCTCTGCGCACTCCACGACCTGCAAAAGACCCAAGGTCCCCGCAACTCGCTGCATGCTTCCGTCTATGTCGTCAAACCCAAGATGCACGGCCCCGAAGAGGTGGCCCTCGCCTGCGCGATCTTCGACAGGGTCGAGGACACCCTCGCCCTCCCCCGATTCACCGTCAAACTCGGGATCATGGATGAGGAACGCCGCACCTCCGTGAACCTCAAGGAATGCATCCGCGCCGCAGCAGACCGCGTAGCCTTCATCAACACCGGCTTCCTCGACCGGACAGGGGACGAGATCCACACCTCTATGGAAGCAGGCCCGATGATCCGCAAAGGCGACATGAAAAACGCCGCCTGGATCAAGGCCTATGAGGATCGCAACGTCGATATCGGCCTTGCCTGCGGGCTGAAGGGCCGCGCGCAGATCGGCAAGGGCATGTGGGCAATGCCCGATCTGATGGCCGCCATGCTCACGGCGAAAATCGCCCATCCCAAAGCAGGCGCCACCTGCGCCTGGGTCCCCTCCCCCACCGCCGCGACGCTGCACGCCACCCATTACCACCGCGTCGACGTTCTGGCCGTGCAGGACGCCCTCGCCAAAGGCGGCCCGGGCGGCCGACTGGAGGACCTGCTCACCCTTCCCCTCGCCACCGGCGCGAACTGGTCGGATGACAACATAAGGGCCGAGGTGGAAAACAACGCCCAAGGCATCCTCGGCTATGTCGTGCGCTGGGTGGATCAGGGCGTGGGCTGCTCCAAGGTGCCCGACATCCATGATGTCGGCCTGATGGAAGACCGTGCCACCTGCCGGATTTCCAGCCAGGCGCTGGCCAACTGGCTACACCACGGCGTGATCTCTCAGGCACAGGTCATGGCCGCGATGCGCAAGATGGCCGCCGTGGTGGACCGCCAGAATGCGGGCGATCCCGCCTATACGCCGATGGCCCCGCGCTATGACAGCATCGCCTTCAAGGCCGCCTGCGATCTGGTCTTCGACGGCCGCGCGCAACCATCGGGCTATACCGAGCCGGTCCTCCACCGCCGCAGATTGGAACTCAAGGCCCGCGCGCGCATCCACGCCGTCTGACACGCATCAGATTGCGCGGGCATACGCCCGCACGCCTTTTGCCTCGCCTGCGCGCATCCGCGCTTGGCTCAAGCCGGGGGTTCCCCCCGGACCCCCAGGGTATTTTTCCCAAAGTGAAAGCCCCTTCATCTTGGCTCAAATACCCGCGGGGGAGGCGCCCGGAACGGGCGACGGGGGCGGCAGCCCCCCTCGAGCCAAGCGCGCAGGCGCGCAGGCGAGGCAAAAGGACTGCGCGGCCCCCTTGGGGGCGCGCTCAATTCAACTCACCCTATGTCCAGCGCCAGCGCGTGAATGCGCGTGTTCAGATCGCCCAGCGCCTTGTGCACCGCGCGGTGGCGTTCCACCCGGCTCATTGCGGCAAAGGCATCCGCCCGGATCATCACGCGGAAATGGCTTTCCCCCGACCCGTCATCCCCGGAATGGCCGGCATGCTTGTGGCTTTCGTTGATCACCTGCAAGTCGCGGGGGGCAAAAGCGGCGGTCAACCGTTTTGTGATCTCGTCCTGTGCAGCCATTTTTCCGAAGGCCCCTTCTATCTGCCGCGATAACCCCTAAACTCTTGCCTCCGAGTCGGAAAGGCCAGCGCGAAACATGTCTACCCGTCCCCCGTTTGAGTTCGACATCCGCGTCTCTTCCGACAAGAAGCGCCGCAAGACCACCCGGCGCGGCATGTCCGGCGCGTTTGAGACGTCGCAGAAGGGCTGCGAATATCCGGGCTGTGCCGAACAGGGGGCCTACCGCGCCCCAAAATCGCCCGACCACCTCGATGAATATTTCTGGTTCTGCAAAGACCACGTCCGCGAATACAACCTGAAATGGAACTTCTTTCAGGGCTCCACGGATGAGGAATTCAAGAAATTCCTCGATGAGGATCGCGTCTGGGGCCGCGCCACGCAGCCCTTTGGCAAGCGCCCCGATGAAGGCCGCGCCTGGTCACGCCTCGGGGTCGATGATCCTATGGCGATCCTCGGCGAAAAGGCCACGCTCAACCCCGCCAAGCCCACCGGCAACGCCACCCGCAAGCTGCCTGCCACCGAACGCAAGGCGCTGGAAATCCTCGATGCCCGCGACACGATGACCAAGGCGGAAATCCGCAAGGCCTATAAATCGCTGGTCAAGGACCTGCACCCCGACATGAACGGCGGCGACCGCAGCGACGAGGACCGCTTGCAAGAGGTTGTCTGGGCCTGGGATCAGATCAAGGACAGCCGTTACTTCCGCGACTGATCACACATCGGCGCGGCTCTGGCGCAGCGCCATCAGCTGCGCCGCGCCCCAACCGAACAGCGCACTGCCCCAAGCCAGCGGATGCTGCGGCAAGGCAAGCAGCAGTGCGAAAGGCCCGCCCTCGGGCCGCACCACCGGCAGGATCATCGTTCCGGCCAGCCCCGCCGCCACCAGCACCAGCACGGACAGCGCGCCGGCGCGCAGCCAGCCTGTCAGACCGGGCCGCCCGAAACCGGGCGCCACGACCCAGGCCAGCAGCGCCGCCACCGGCAGCGCCCGCACGAAAGCCGGGGTGAACAGCGCCGACGCCTCGGTATCTGCCCCAAGCTCAGCCCGCGCCACCGCCGCCGCCATCAGCAGCGCCAGCGGCAGCACAAGGGTCACGCGGTGGCGCAGGGTCATGGGGACGGCTCCGGATAAGGCTCGCCCCTATCTGGCCTTCCCCGGCCCCCAGATCAAGCCGCCCCGATCAGGCCGGTTTGAACGTGAGCGCCGCCCCGTTCAGGCAATGGCGCATCCCCGTGGGCTCCGGACCATCATCAAAGATATGCCCGAAATGCCCGCCGCAGTTGAGGCAATGCACCTCGGTCCGTGTGGCGAACAGGCTGTCATCCTCTTTCGTCCCGATCGTGCCCGGCAAGGATTGCCAGAAGCTGGGCCACCCCGTGCCACTGTCATACTTGTGCTCTGACGTATAGGCCGCCTGATCGCAGCCCGCGCAGTGATAGATCCCCGCCCGCGTTTCCTTGTCCAGCGGGCTGCTGCCTGCCCGCTCAGTGTCCTCCTGCCGCAGCACGGCATATTGCAGCGGCGTCAGCTTGGCCCGCCATTCGGCATCGGTCAGCGTGAAGGGGAAATTCCCCTCAGCCGCAGCCGCAGGCCCCATGACGGGCCGCAGCAGCGGAAACAGGGCGGCAAGCGCGGTCAGGCGCAGCAGATGGCGACGGTGCATCGGAAACCTCCTCAGGATAAGCCGGATCATGCCATACCTTACGCGCCACCCGCGCCCGAAGTTTCACCCCATCACGCAAACGCGTTCCCGCCCTTCCCCTTGCAGCCCCCCGCGATATGTTCCACACATCCCAAGAGGCCCGACCCCGGGCATGACGCGAAAAGATGGCGGACGGTATGCTGGACACTGTGATGAAACCCACCGAAGAAATCTCGGTCCGGGATGTTTTCGGGATCGACACCGAGATGAAGGTGAAGGGCTTCGCCGACCGCACCGATCGCGTGCCCGACATCGACCCCACCTATAAATTCGACCCCGACACGACGCTCGCGATCCTCGCAGGCTTTGCCTACAACCGCCGCGTGATGATCCAGGGCTATCACGGCACCGGCAAATCCACCCATATCGAACAGGTCGCCGCCCGCCTCAACTGGCCCTGCGTCCGCGTCAACCTCGACAGCCACATCTCCCGGATCGACCTCATCGGCAAAGACGCGATCAAGCTGCGCGACGGCAAGCAGGTCACCGAATTCCACGAAGGCATCCTGCCCTGGGCGCTCCGCAACGCCGTCGCCATCGTGTTTGACGAATACGATGCCGGCCGCGCCGATGTGATGTTCGTCATCCAGCGCGTGCTGGAACATGACGGCAAGCTCACGCTGCTGGATCAGAATGAGATCATCACCCCCCACCCGTCCTTCCGCCTCTTCGCCACGGCCAACACCGTGGGCTTGGGCGATACGACCGGCCTCTACCACGGCACCCAGCAGATCAACCAGGCCCAGATGGACCGCTGGTCGCTCGTCGCCACCCTGAACTACCTGTCGCATGATGCCGAGGCCGCCATCGTTCTGGCGAAATCCCCGCATTACAACACCGAGAAAGGCCGCAAGACCATCAACCAGATGGTAACCGTGGCCGACCTCACCCGCACCGCCTTCATGAACGGCGACCTCTCCACCGTCATGTCGCCCCGCACCGTCCTGAACTGGGCCCAAAACGCCGAGATCTTCCGCAACGTCGGCTACGCCTTCCGGCTGTCCTTCCTGAACAAATGCGACGAGCTGGAACGCCAGACCGTCGCCGAGTTCTACCAGCGCTGCTTCGGCGAGGAACTCCCGGAAAGCGCGGCGAGTATGGCGATGAAGTGAGGGGACTCGCTCCGGTAAGGACGGGAGGCGGACGTTCGTTGCTTTTGCGATAACATCAGGCCCTGCCCGTCAAAGCGAACCTTAAGCACATTGTGGGCATCTTGTAGAAATCACATACAATGGCTTATGCTTACTGAGAGCCAATGAATGGCAGCTTTCAAGCTTGCGATGCCCAAATTAGTTCACTAGGCGCATCGCGCCCAGCCTCTGAAAAAACTTTGCGCCAGAAGGCATTCATTATTTCACCGGTCGGCTGATCGCTCTTCACTGTTTGGCGTATGAAAAGCTCATTATCGTAAATCGGACCTGGAAAACTCTCCCAGTACCTTTTGTCTATGGCCAAATGTAAGCCCAAGGCTCCTGACACACCCATTTCAACTATGTACTTTTCTCCGTATCCAAGATTAGCAGCCGATCTCCGGATTGCATCAATAGCTCTTGGGTAGTACCGTTGTAGTGCCCCCGTTGGGATGAACCTTTTTGGCTCTTCCTCTTCATCTTTTGGTTTGGTCCATACATTGCTATGGAAAGCATCGACCCCCCACAACTCTCTGTTTTTGAACAATTGCGTAAAACCGAGAAAGTCCCCATCTTGCGCTAGACAATGCGAGATCGCACCCCAACGGTTACGAGAGCAACCATAACCTCTCTCTGACAACAGTGGCGGCAAACTTGCGACTGCATCATAGGCATCCTGCGAAGAGAGAGTCGGCAGTTCTCTTTCAGGGATGCAACGAAAATAGATCAAACTTGGTACAGTACAGTAAGCTCCTTGCTTCACATAGCGGCTATCTTCAGGGACTAAAACTTCGTTTGGAGCCCAAAAAGTTCCCCTTCTGACTGTACTAGTGGTTTCGGTGTGACCGGCTTCAGATATGGCAAGCGGCTTTTCCAGATACTGCTTCAAGATGGCGGCTAGCTGTCCGGCAAGTTTTTTTTGTTCGGACGCGATTGTGTCAGCATCAGCATCAGGTTCCAAACTGTACTGAACAGGATGGCGCCTTGTTCGAAGATCAAATGGCAAATCAGCCGCCAAACCGAATGCCGTATTCATAACTTTAAGCACGGCTTCATCGCCAAGTTTGCCGTAAGTGTACCCTAGTTCAATAGCGACATTACTATTGATATGTTTTTTGCCTTCTTTACCGGTGCCTACCAGTGAAACATCGGCAACGACCACCCTTGCAGCGGCAATTTTCTCCAGTATTACTCGCACTATGTCTGGAGAACCCAAAACGCCTTGCGTGTCTTGATCAACCTGAATTTCGCCACGTTCGGCCTCCGAAATATCCAGTTCATCGCTTATTTTTCCGACCGCACGGATCAAAGCCGAGTGAATGAAATCCTTATTAGTTTTGCGCGGCGCATCCATCTGCCACGAGTAGAAAATTTTCAAGCCAAACTTCCTTCTAATAATCTCTATTGCGCGCTTCTTAGGCCCTTGCGCTTCGCAGAAAGATCACACAGGATTCACCTTTGTAAAAACACTCTGCCCTTCGACTTGCGATTGTATATCATAACCTAGAGGCAATCAAAAGAGTGGCAAACTGATCAAGTCAGTAGCTTGGTCAATTCATCCGCCACGAATTTGGACATACGCTTTCGCAAAGCGGCGTTCGCAGCGACGGATGTAGCCTCGAATAACCGCAACAGGCCGAAAGTACCTCCAACGAGCAAGTCCAATCACCCGCACATAGGAGACCGGACGAACCCCGCTTTGGTAAGTGCTGATGGCTCGGGAAACGGCCTTGTGATCTGACCTTGGTCGCCGCCAGCTTTCAAACCGCCCACTTGCTAAGCACAAAATTCCCCCCCATGCTGTAAACATGGGCGGTTTGCAAACATATCTCCGCGCCCCGGCGCTGATCTGCGCCCTCGCTGCCCCGGTGGCCGCGCAGGCCGATCCCGATGTGCCAGACGACCCCCTCCACTTCTTCGCCACCTGCGCGGGCCGCATGTCGGCGATGATGGAGCATCAATGGCTGGTGGATGGTCCCGCCTCTGACATCACCAAGGCGCGGCGGGCGGCGGTCCTTGATGTGGTGGCCTCCCTCACCCCGCCGGGGGCGGAGGCGCAGGTCATGGCCTGGCGGGTCGAGGCCAAAGCCGCCCACGCCGCCCTGCTCAGCGCCACCCGCCACGGCCCCGCTCCCAACCAGACCCGCGCCGCCAAACGCGCGGCGATGCTCCTGCGGTCTTGTGAGGCCTATCTGTCCTGACCGGATGGAGCGCTGACTTCTCTACTTGTGGTAAACCGTGTTAAAACCCACATCGAAAGCAAACGAGCGGAAACCGATAGTGGATGCTTCCAGCCGACTACAAACCGGCGAGTCACTGCAAAAACTCATCGTGACAACAAAGCTCAGTCGGATCGATCTCTCGCGCTCGCTCATTGCATTCCAGAGCGCGTGCGGCCCTCCATTGGCCGCAGGGTTCCACATAAAGAAAACCGCACCATCATCTGATGCGATGGGTTCTGTGCCAGATTGGCGCGCAAGCCCCTGTGCTCCCAGCCAAGCCACCGCTTCTTCCACCTCTGAAAACCTGTGCATGACGCGCGCAAGGCAGACCTCAACCGCGCCAACGGTCAATAATTTATCCCATGCAAGCTCGTGATGAGTCGGCGGTGCGCCTTCGGGAAGGTTTCCATTCAAACAGGATTGCGCCGAAGGGAAATCGAACGGCGCTGTCCCGTAATTCGAGCGGGCGTTTTCCGCCTCTCTATCCGAAAGGGGATAAAGGTCCCGATAGCGCTTTCCGTTGGCCATCAGGAAGGGATGTTCCTCGGTCAGATCAACTGTCACTGCCGAAGGCACAGATGGCGGCGCGCTGACCCAACTGAGTACGGTCAGGATCAATCCAATCCCTACAACCACCCCAGCCCCAATCCATAGAGAACCACGCACCCTTTACCCCCACCCGATCCGCAACCCCGCCTGCAACCAAAAGCTGCGCTTACTCCAAGAAAGCCCAAGCCCACCGCCCCCGTCAATCCGCCTACAAACCGTCCCGACGCCCGATGCGCAAAAACGCACAGACTCACCCCAACCCTTTCCAAACGTTAACCTTAACGCCAAAACACCGTGCGCTGCGTGCATACGCCCGTCTGCACTGCGCGTCTGCACCGCGTGTTGCACGCCATTTCCCGCCCAAACCCTTGTGTTAACAACGCAATTCCCGCGAAACAAAAAGAAAAGGGGCGGCCAAACGGCCACCCCTTTCCCCGACAGGGACCCGAGTCAAATATGTCGAAAAGTTCAGCCGCGCGCGGCTTTGGTCGCGTTCGCCCACCAGACCAGATCGTCGAGCGAGGCCGTTGCGGCGGGCAGCAGGTTCGCTTCCACATCCGCCATATTGCCCGAACCGCCAAACCCCGGATGGACCTTGAAGAAATCGCCCATGCCCAGATGCACGGCGTTGCGCGTCGGAACCATCTGAAGTTCCACACCAATCAGGCGCAGATGCTCCATCGCGCGGGTGCCGCCGACCGAACCATAGGCCATTGCGGTAAAGGGCTTTTTCGCCCACTCGACATAGGCCTGATCCAGCGCATTCTTCAGCGACCCGGTGATGGAGCGGTTATACTCGGCCACCACAAAGATATAGCCGTCAAACTCAGCCAGCTTCTTCTGCCACTTCACAGCAGCGGGCGACTGCGACGGGGCCCAAGCGTTCGACGCCACCTCGTCAAACAGCGGCAGATCAAAGTCACGCAGATCGACCAGTTCCACATCCATATCCGTCCGCGCCTTCGCCTGCGCCAGCATCCACTGGGCGGGAATGTCAGCAAAGCGCGAGGCGCGGGTCGAACCGATGATAAGGGCGATTTTCGGGTTGCTCATGGGATTTTTCCATTCCGTTCGGGGGGTTGAATTCTACCGTGGATAAATGGTCACCGCTCGGAATGTTGCAATTCGGCGCGGCTGCAAGCCCCATGTGCGCTCATGCACGAAGTTTGTCCTATCACCCCAGATTTCCCGCGCCCGCCCTTGCCCCCGGCACCCCGGGGTGACACTCTGGCGCAAAGCCTTTTGGCCGCTGTTTCAGGCATGACCCGATGACCAAACCCAACGACAACCCCGCCGATCCGTTCAAAAAGGCGCTGGCCGAAGCCACGCGAACGATGGCCGATGACCCCGACATGACCGTCTCCTATTCCGTCGATCCTCCGGGGATGAACCGCGAAGGCGTCCGCCTTCCGCAAGTCAGCCGCCGGATGACGCGCGATGAGGTGATGCTGGCCCGTGGTACCGCCGACGCCTTCGCCCTGCGCCGCAAGTTCCATGATGACAGTGTCGCCGCCCGCTACGCGCCCCAAGGCAACCTCGCGCGCGAAATCTATGAGGCGATGGAAACCGCCCGGTGTGAGGCCGTGGGGGCCCGCGCTATGCCCGGCACCGCCGTCAACATCGATGCCAAGATCGCGCATGAAGCTGATCGCAAGGGATATTCTCAGATCACCAGCATGCAGGATGCGCCCCTCGCCGTGGCGGCAGGCTATCTGGTGCGCCACCTCGCTACCGGCCGCGACATGCCCAAAGGGGCTGGCAACGTCATGGAACTGTGGCGCGGCTTCATCGAAGAACAGGCCGGCGGCACGCTGGAAAACGTGGATCACGTGCTGGACGATCAGGCCGCCTTTGCGCGGTTGGCGCGCAAGGTGATCTCCGATCTCGGCTACGGCGATCAGCTTGGCGATGACCCCGATCAAAACGATCCTGACGATCAGCAGGGCGAGGCCGAGGAAGATCAGGACAGCCCCGACAGCGCGGGCGAGGATGAACAGGACAGCGACGAGTCCGAGGCTGCCCCCGAACGCAGCCAAGAGGAACAGCAGGATCAGTCGCAGGCGCAGGTCACGATGGAAGACAGCGCCGATATGGAACAAGGCGATGAGGCAGAACTGCCTGAAGGCGAAGCCCCGCTGGAACCCCCGCCCCCTGCCCCCTATTCCGATGCCGATCCGAACTACACCGTCTATACCACCGATTTCGATGAGGAAATCCGCGCCGAGGATCTGGCCGAGGCGGCCGAATTGGAACGCCTGCGCGCCTATCTGGACCAGCAGCTGGAACCCTTGAAGGGCGCGGTCAGCCGTTTGGCCAACAAGCTGCAACGCCGCCTGCAAGCCCAGCAAAACCGCTCATGGCTCTTCGATCTTGAGGAGGGCACGCTGGATGCGGGCCGCTTGGCGCGTGTGGTGGCGAACCCCACCACGCCTTTGTCCTTCAAGCAGGAAAAAGACACCGAATTCCGCGATACCTGCGTCACGCTGCTTCTGGACAATTCCGGATCCATGCGCGGCCGCCCCATCTCCATCGCCGCGATCTGCGCCGATGTGTTGGCCCGCACGCTGGAACGCTGCTCGGTCAAGGTGGAAATCCTCGGCTTCACCACCCGCGCGTGGAAGGGCGGCCAATCGCGCGAACGCTGGCTGGCACAAGGCCGCCCGCAAGGGCCGGGCCGCCTGAACGATCTGCGCCACATCATCTACAAATCCGCCGACGCTCCGTGGCGGCGGGCGCGGCCCAATCTGGGCCTGATGATGAAAGAGGGGCTCTTGAAGGAAAACATCGATGGCGAGGCGCTGGAATGGGCGCATCGGCGGATGATGGCCCGGCCCGAGGCGCGCAAGATCCTTATGGTCATCTCTGACGGCGCACCGGTGGACGATTCAACATTGTCCGTCAACCCCGCGAATTTCGTGGAAAAACACCTGCGCGATGTAATCTCCATGGTGGAGCGGCGGCGTCAGGTGGAACTGATCGCCATCGGCATCGGCCATGATGTGACGCGCTATTACCAGCGCGCGGTGACGATCACCGATGTCGAACAACTGGCCGGGGCTATGACCGAACAACTGGCCGGGCTGTTCGAGGTGGATCCGAAGAAACGGGCCAAGGCGGGCTTGCGACGGGCAGGGTAAGGCGGCGCTCGCGCCCCCTCTAGGCCCTCGACCTATTCACCCCCCTGAAGATTTTTGAAGAACGGATGAAGGCCATGTTCCAGAGCTTCGAGACGACCTCCGATCCCTCTGCCGGGCCGGGGCGTCTTGCGCGGCTGCGCGATCATCTGCGCGCAGAAGGCTTGGCAGGGTTCCTGATCCCCCGCGCCGATGTGCATCAGGGCGAATATGTCGCCGCGCGCGATGAACGGTTGCAATGGCTGACCGGGTTCACTGGATCTGCGGGCTTTGCCATCGTCCTGCCGGATGTGGCGGGCGTGTTCATCGACGGGCGCTATCGGGTGCAGGTGAAAGGTCAGGTCGACCTTGCCGCCTATACCCCCGTCCCTTGGCCCGAAGTGAAGCCGGGGCCTTGGATACGGGATCATCTGTCTGAGGGCATTGTCGGCTTTGACCCGTGGCTGCACAGCGCCGATGAAATCACCCGGATCGAGGCCGCGCTGGAAGGATCAGCCGTCACCCTGCGCGCCTTCGCCAATGCCGTCGATGCGATCTGGCCCGATCAACCCGCCCCGCCAGCCGGCGCGGCCTTCCCCCATCCGGTCACGCTGGCAGGGGAGACCTCCGTCGACAAACGCACCCGGCTGGCGGCCAGCCTTCACAAAGATGGGCAGTCGGCGGCGGTGATCACCCTGCCCGACTCCCTCTGTTGGCTCTTGAACCTGCGTGGGGCCGATGTACCGCGCAACCCGATCCTGCACGGCTTTGCCATCCTGCGCGATGACGGGTCGGTCGATGCTTTCATCGCCCCCGCCAAACTGAACGACGCAGCGCGCAAGGCGCTGGATGCAGGCGTCCGCCTGCACGCGCCCGACCAATTCGCCCCCGCGCTGAAAGCGCTGACAGGCGCCATCCGCGTGGACCGGGGCACCGCCCCCTTGGCCGTGTCGCGGCTGGTGGAAGAGGGTGGCGCAACCGTCGCATGGGGCGATGATCCCTGCCGCCTGCCCAAGGCCTGCAAGAATGCCGCCGAGGTCGCGGGCATGCGAGAGGCACATCTGCGCGACGGCGCGGCAGTGGTCGAGTTCCTCTGCTGGCTGGACGCTGCGGCCCCGAAGGGCGGGCTGACCGAGATTGACGTCGTCACCGCGCTGGAAGGGTATCGCCGGGCGACCAATGTGCTGCATGACATCAGCTTTGACACGATCTGCGGCGCGGGGCCCAACGGCGCGATCATGCATTACCGCGTGACGACCGACAGCAACCGCCCCGTGCGGCAAGATGAACTGCTGCTGGTCGACAGCGGCGCGCAATATGCCGACGGCACCACCGACATCACCCGCACCATCGCCGTGGGCGATCCGGGGGCAGAAGCGCGCGATTGTTATACCCGCGTGCTGCAGGGCCTCATCGCCATTTCCCGCGCCCGCTGGCCACGCGGCATCGCCGGGCGCGATCTGGACGCGCTGGCGCGGTTTCCGCTCTGGGTGGCAGGTATGGATTTCGACCATGGCACGGGCCATGGCGTGGGGGCTTTCCTGTCGGTGCATGAAGGGCCGCAGCGCATTTCGCGCGTTTCCGAGGTGCCGCTGGAACCCGGCATGATCCTGTCGAACGAGCCGGGCTATTACCGCGAAGGCGCTTTCGGCATCCGGCTGGAAAACCTGATCGTGGTGCAGATCGCCCCGCCCCTTGGCGACAACCGCGACCAACTCAGCTTCGAAACGCTCACCTTCGCCCCCTTCGACCGCCGCCTGATCCGCACAGGCGGCCTGTCGCCGGATGAACGCGAGTGGCTCAACGCCTATCATGCCGAGGTGCTCGCGCGGCTGTCCCCCCGCCTGTCTGCGGCAGCGCGAGAGTGGCTGGCAGCCGCCTGCGCCCGGATTTAAGGCAAGTTCCGGCAAGGCATTGGCGGTTCCGGGCAGAAGAACGCCGACTCAAGAACGACTCGTTGCCGCAACCACTGGGTAGGATCATCCTTGCAACCTTGATGGGGGAGGATGTCATGACCATGACCTTGGAAATCAGGCCCGTCCCGGGCCGCTACATCGTAAGGGCAAGCGGGGCCATCATCGGCGAAACCGACCGCGCGCTGGAACTGATCGAAGGATCGCGCGCGCCGGTGATCTATGTCCCACGCGAAGATGTGGCCATGGCGCTGCTTGATGCCAGCGACCGCCACAGCACCTGCCCGCACAAGGGCGAGGCGCGCTATTTCAGCGTCACCACGCCCGAGGCACGGCTGGAAAACGCGGTCTGGTCCTATGAACACCCCAAGGCCGGGGCAGAGGCCATCGCAGGCCACCTTGCCTTTTACGAAGACAAGGTCCGGGTCGAGCCGCGCTAGGCGGCCGCTTCTGCCGCCACCTGCCGGATGCGTTCTACCATAGCCCGCAGCCCGTTGGAGCGTTGCGACGACAGATGATCCGTCAATCCCAGCCGCCCCAGTTCGGCCGGGGCATCCACCGCAACGACCTCGGCCACCGGCAACCCGGCATAAAGCGCGTGCAGCACGGCGATCAGCCCCTTCACGATCATCGCGTCGCTGTCACCCTGGAAATCAAAGCGGCCATCGGTGATGATCGGCTGAATCCACACCTGGCTCGCACAGCCCTGCACCTTGGTCGCGGGCACCTTCAGCGCCTCGTCCATCGGGGCAAAGGCTTTGCCCAGTTCGATCACATGGCGATAGCGGTCTTCCCAATCGTCCAGGAATTCGAAGGTCTCGGTCAGGTCTTCAAAGGCGGGGGTGGCCATCGCGCGCTCCTGTTCAGGCGCCAAGACCTAGGGTCTGCGGGTCAAAAGGTCCAGCCCGGGCCCCAAGGCTTTGTCGCAACCGGGCGCTTTTCAAATCCGCCGCCATCGGCTACCCAAGGGGCAACAGACAGGGGACCGGGATGAAAAAAACAGTTCTGGCGGCATTGGGCGTGGTGCTTGTGGTATCGAGCTGCGGCATGATCCGGGAATCGCGGTTGAATCCGTTCAACTGGTTTGGCCGGGCCGAACCGCGCGAGACGGTCACCACCGCCGCACCACAGGACCAGCGCCTGCTGGTGTCGCAGGTGCTATCCCTCTCCGTCGATCCCTATAGCGCCGGGGCCATCGTCCGCGCCAAGGGCATCCCGCCTTCGCAAGGATGGTGGGACGCAGAACTGGTCCCTCGCCCGCTCGATGAAAACGGCGTCCTTGTCTTTGATTTCCGGGTCTTCCCGCCGCTCACAGACACGCCGGAAGGCACCCCCCGCTCGCGCGAGATCACGGTCGCCATTTCCCTGTCGAACGTGAAGCTGGATCAGGTGCGCGAAATCGTGGTGCAGGGCGCGACCAACGCGCTGTCCTCGCGCCGCTGAAGGCGGCGGTGCGTCACAGACGCACCACCCGCACTTCCGTTCCCTTGGCCGACAGGGCGATCTCGCCCTTGCACAGGCGCAGCGCATCCTCACCGAACGCCTCGAACCGCCACCCGGTCAGCGCCTCGACCTCGCGTTCGCCTGCCGCGATGGCATCCAGATCGGCCGCCGAGGCGATCAGTTTTGACGCCACCCCCAACTGCTCCGACTTGGCCTTCAGCAGCACACGCAACAGATCGGCCAGCGCCGGGTTCACCTGCAACTGTTCGCGGCTCAGGTCGGGCTTTGGCATGTCTTCCGGCTTCATCTCAAGCCCCGCCTTGATCGCGGCCAGAATGCCATCGGCAATCTCGGGCTTGCGCCCCTCGCGCAGCAAAAGCCGCGACCGGCCCAGTTCTTCCATCGAAGACGGCCGGGTCGAGGCCAGCTCCAACAGCGCATCATCCTTCATCACCCGCGACCGGGGCACGTTCAGCCGTTGGGCATACTCCTCGCGGAAACGCGCCAGTTCCTTGACCACCGCCAGAAACCGCCCCGAGGTGGTGCGCGTCTTGACGCGCAGCCACGCCTCATCGGGATGGACGGTATAGGTGGCGGGATCGGTCAGGATCGACAGCTCCTCCTCCACCCAGCGTGTGCGGCTGTTCTTGGCCAATTGCCCGGCCAGCCATTCATAGATCACCCGCAGATGGGTGACATCGGCCAACGCATATTCCTGCTGCGCGGTGGACAAAGGCCGCCGCGACCAATCGGTAAAGCGCGAGGTCTTGTCGAGGTTTTCCTTGGCGATCTTCTTGACCAGCGTTTCATAGCCCACCTGTTCGCCAAAGCCGCAGACCATGGCGGCGATCTGGGTATCGAACAGCGGATCGGGGAAGACCTTGCCTTCGACAAAGAAGATTTCCAGATCCTGCCGCGCGGCGTGGAACACCTTGACCGTCGCCTTGTGGCGGAACAGGTCATAAAGCGGCTCCATGCTCATGTCCTCGCCCGCGATGGGATCGACAAGCACGGCATCCCCGGTCTTGCCCGGCAGCGCCATCTGGATCAGGCACAGCTTTGACCAATAGGTCCGCTCCCGCAGGAATTCGGTGTCGATGGTCACATAGGGCTGGGATTTTGCAGCTTCACAGAAGGCGGCGAGGTCTTCGGTCGTTGTGATTGTACGCATCATGCCTTCCGGTTGGCCAAGGTGGCACGGGGTCATCCCGCCCCATCGCTATAGGCCCGGCGGCGGCAAAATGAAAGGCATGATGAACGCGTGTACCGTGCCGCTAAAGGTAAAGCGGCCTGCGGTCGCCCGCCGCAAAGCGGCGCAGCACGGCGGGATAAAGGCGATGCTCCTGCACGAGCACCCGTGCGGCCAGCGTATCCGCCGTATCGCCCGGCAGCACCGGCACCCGCGCCTGCCCAAGGATCGGGCCATCATCCAGCACCGGCGTCACCTCATGCACCGTGCAGCCCGCCTCGGCAT
>PNND01000202.1 GCA_013824045.1 Rhodobacter sp.
CGAAGAGCGGTTCTGGGGGCAGGACCGGCTGGAGCTGCTGGAGGATCATCTGGCGGGGCGGTAGGGCGCTATCCGGTGACCGGGGTTCGTGCGGCGGCGGTGCAGGTGGGTATTTGGGCCAAGATGAAGCGGCAGGGTCAGCTCTTCAGGGCGGCGAGGAAGCGGTCGACGTGATCCTCGGTCGTGTTCCAGGACGCCACCATCCGCGCCGTTTCGCGGCCATCCGGCAGGGGGCGCAAGTCGTAATAGACCGCACCCGCCGCTTGCAGTCGGGCATGGCCGCCGGGTTCCCAATTCGCGAAGATCATGTTGGCCTGCGAGGGATGCGTCAGCGCGGCATGGTTCAGACCCGCGATCCCCTGCGCCAGACGCTGCCCCATGGCATTGGCCAGTGCGGCAAGGCGCATCCAGAGGCCATCCTGCAGATAGGCCTCCATCTGCGCCGAGAGATAGCGGTGTTTGGAAAACAGATGCCCGCCCCGTTTGCGGCGCAGTTCCAGTTCCCAGGATTTTGCGGGATCGAACAGGACCACCGCCTCGACCCCCAGAAGGCCGTTCTTGGTGCCGCCGAAGGAGAGCACATCAATCCCCGCGCGCCATGTCAGCTCGGCCGGGGTGGCCCCGGTGGCCACCAGCGCATTGGCAAAGCGCGCGCCGTCGAGATGGCAGGGCAGGCCGTGGGATTTGGCGATGCCGGTGAGGGCGGCGATCTCGGCCGGGGTGTAGACGGTGCCGGCCTCTGTCACATTGGTCAGCGACAGGCAGCCGCGCTGCACGCCATGCACGCCGGAGGCGCCAGTGGTGGCGAGCGCCTCGGTCAGCGCGGCGGGCGTGATGCGGCCATGCGCGCCGTCGATCAGCACCAGTTTCGCGCCGTTGGTGTAGAATTCGGGCGCGCCGCATTCATCTTCGGCGATATGGGCGTGGCGGTGGCAGAAGACCGCCCCCCAGGGATCGGTCAGCGCCGCCAGCGCCAATGCATTGGCGGCGGTGCCGGTTGCGACCAGATGGACCTGCGCGTCGGGCGCATCAAACAGGGTGCGGACCTGCGTGGTGACGCGGGCCATGATGTCATCGCCGCCATAGCTGCGGGCGAAGCCTTCATTGGCGCGCAGAAGCGCCTGCATCACTTCGGGCGGCGCGCCGGAGGTATTGTCAGAGGCGAAGAACATGTCAGGGCTTCTCGTCGATGATGTAGTCGTCCCACTCTTCTTCGGGCACCTCGAATTCCGGCACGGTCATACCCCTGACGGAATTGCCGGACGTGTGGGTGCTTTCCGGATCGCCTGTCCGCAGCGGGTGCCAGTCGGGCAGGGTGCCGCCCTGATAGAGCAGGCGATAGGCGCAGCTGCGCGGCATCCAATAGGCCACCTTGGGCAGGGTCTTGGGCGTGAGGCGCACGCAATCGGGCACGAATTGATGCCGGATCGCATACTGGCTGCAGCGGCAGGTTTCCCCATCCAACAGGCGGCAGGCGACGCTGGTGTAATCGACCTCGCCCGTGTCTTCATATTCGATCTTGTTCAGGCAGCATTTGCCGCAGCCGTCACAGAGCGCCTCCCATTCCGGGGCGGTCATCTTGGCAAGCGGAACGGTTTCCCAGAAGCGGGGACGGAGTTTCGTGGTCATGGTCGCGAAGGTGCGCCGGGGCGGGGGAAAAGGGAAGGGGTGGGCCAAATCCGTTCGAACGAATTTGCAAATTTCTTCGAAGAAATTTGGGGTTCAGAGCGCGGTCAGGATGTCGCGTGCGCGTGTGCAATCGGCGTCCATCTGGGTGATGAGCGCCTCCAGCCCGTCGAACTTCAGCTCGGGGCGCAGGAAATCGACAAAGGCGATCGACAGGTGCTGACCGTAGAGATCGCCCTTGAAATCGAAGAGAAAGGTTTCGAGGTTCGGCCTGTTCTCCCCGAACATCGGCCGCACGCCAAGGCTGGCTGCGCCCATGTAGCTGCCCGCCTGCGGGCCGGTCAGGATGTCGACCTTCACCGCATAGACGCCGAAGCGCGGCAGGTGCAGCCCGTCGACCGACATGTTGGCGGTGGGATAGCCCAAGTCGCGGCCCCGCTTTTCGCCGTGGATCACCTCGCCCTCGATCCGATGCCAATGGCCCAGCATCGCGGCGGCGTCGCGGGGGCGGCCGTCGGTCAGGGCTTGGCGGATCGCGGTGGAGGACACCTCGATCCCCGCAATGGCGACGAGGGGGGCGATGGTCACGTCGAAGCCCAGCGTCGCGCCAAGGGCGCGCAGGTCGGCGGCGGTGCCGGCGCGACCCTTGCCGAAGCAGAAATCCGATCCGACCACGACATGCGATATACCAAGCCCATCGGCCAACACGTCGCGGGCAAAGGCTTCGGGCGTGAGGCCGGCAAGGGCGCGGTCGAAGGGCAACTGGTAGAGCTGTTCCACCCCGATCTTGGCCAGCCGGTTGGCCCGCGCCTCGGCATTCATCAGCCGGAAGGGTGGCGCGTCGGGGGCGAAGACCTGCCGGGGATGGGGTTCAAAGGTGACGATTCCCAAGGGTGCGCCGGGGCGGCGGGCGAGGTCGATGACGGATTGATGGCCCAGATGCAGACCGTCGAAATTGCCCATGGCGACAGAGGCACCGCGGGCGGCCGGGTCAATGTCCTGCCAATGATGGTGAACGCGCATCTTCCCCCGAGGCGGGGGCCTGCCCCGTCGTCTTCGCCGTCAGTCGAACTTGCGGCTGGGCGCAAGAACCAGCGCCTCGCCCTTCAGCACGACCGTATTACCCACTGCGCAGTGGGTTTCAAGGGTGACGCGGCGCTTGGCATGGTCGATCGCCACGACCTTCACCTCGGCCCGCACGGTATCGCCGGGGCGGACGGGGGCCATGAACTTTAGGCTTTGGCCCAGATAGACGGTGCCATGGCCGGGAAGCTGTTCGCCGATCACGGCGGAAATCAGCCCGGCGGTCAGCATCCCATGGGCGATGCGGCCCTGAAAGATGGTGTCTTGAGCATAGGAATCGTCCAGATGCACGGGATTGCGGTCGGTCGACACCTCGGCGAACATTTCGATATCGCGGTCGGTCACGGTTTTCATCAGGTAGCGAGTCATCCCGATTTCGAGATCCTCGATACAGATCGTGCCGCGCGGCTGATTGTCGATGGCTCTGGCGAACATGGCCGAATCCCCTATGAACTGGCGCGACCATAGCCTGTGCCGCAGTGCGGCGCAATTCCGTTGAGTAACTTTTTATCTCATCTGAGACTTTTGGCGCAAGATTGTTGCGGGGCGGCTAGCCAAGAAAGGCGATGGCATGGGTGGGGGACAGCTGCTGCTCCTCCAGCCAAGCTGCCAGAAGGGCCGGGTCGGGCCGGACGGGATCAGGGCCGAAGGCCGCAGCGGCGATGCCGCCGGTGACGAAGAGCGTGTCGATCCCCTCGCCGATCCCGCCCTGAATATCGGTGTTGATCCCGTCGCCGATGGCAAGGATCGCCGGATCCTCGCGGCCCGTGCTGGCGGCCATGCGGCGGCGGGCAAGGTCATAGATCGGCGGGTGCGGTTTGCCGTAGTAAAGCGTGGTGCCGCCCATCGCCTCATAGGCCTGCGCCAGCGCGCCCGCGCAATAAAGCCGCCGTTCGCCCAGATCGACGATCAGATCGGGATTGGCGCAGAGCATGGGCAGGCCGTTGGCCTTCATCATCAGAAGGGTGGCGCGGTAATCATCGGGGGTTTCCGTCAGATCGTCGCGCAGGCCGGTGACGACGACGCCTGTCGCCTCCTTCAGGGGAACGCGGGCGATCTGCATCGGATCATGGGCATCAGCGGGCAGGTCGGTGAAGAAGGTGTCGTCCTTGTCCGCGCCGATATGGTGGATGCGGTCGCCGACGGCGCCAGAGAGCATCGCATATTGCGATGCGTCGCCCGAGGAGACGATGTCATCCCACGCGTCATCCGGCACGCCGATGGTGGCGATTTGGGCTGCCACGCTGGCGCGGGGGCGGGGGGAATTGGTCAGCAGGACGACATAGCCGCCCTTGGCACGAAAGGCGCGCAGCGCGGAGACGGCTGCGGGGAAGGGGGTCTTGCCGTTGTGCAGGCAGCCCCAGAGATCGCAGAACACCGCGTCGTAGCGGCCGGAAACGGTGGCAAGGCTGGCGATGAGGTTGGTCATGCGGTGGCCTTTCCGGCGGGGCTTTTGGCAGCGAACCCTGTCCCGACCCTGTCCCGTCTGCGGGGAAGGGCCGGGCGGGGGTATCGGGTCAGAGTTTCAGCGCCGGGATGATCTGCTTCTTGCGCGACATGATCCCCGGCAGAACCACGGTATCGCCCGTCACGGTGCAGCCGAACGACGCTTCGGCCAGTTGCTTGACCAGATCGTTGGGCACCAGCAGCGTCGCCTCTTCCTTCAGGATATCCACCACGAAGAGAAGCACCTGATCGGCGCCGTCCTCTTTCGCTACGCCGACCATCGAGGCCATCAGGCTGTCCTTGCGGTCCAGCACGATCTTGGGCGCGGTGGTTTCCAGCACCGAAACGCGCAGTTCCTTGCCCGCGACGCTGTATTCCTTGGAATCCATGCGCAGCAGTTCGGCGTCGGAGAAGGCCGAGACGTCGGACTTCGCCTCGAACATGCGGGTGGCCAGATCGGCCATGTCGACGCCCAGATCGATGGCCAGCTTTTCCGCCACGGCGCGGTCATGCGGGGTGGTGGTGGGCGAGCGGAATTCCAGCGTGTCGGACAGGATGCAGGACAGCATCGCCCCTTTGATCGAACGGGGCGCGGCGGCGACGACGGCATCGCCCATCAGATCGTGCATGATGGTGGCGGTGCAGGCCAGCGGGCGGATGGTGATGTCGATCGGGTTCTTGGTCTTGATACCGCCGACCAGAAGGTGGTGGTCGATGATGCCTTGAATCTTGGCCTCGTTGATCGAGGGGGGCAGTTCGGCGGGGTTGTTCGTGTCGACGATCACGACCTTGTCGTCGGCCGTCACGTCCGCAATGATCGCAGGCTTTTCAAGGCCCCAGTGGCGCAGCACGAAGGCGGCTTCGGTGTTGGGTTCGCCCAGCAGGACGGGCGTGGCGGGGGTGGTTTTCACTTCGGTCAGATACCAGGCCCAGATGATGGGCGACCCGGTTGAATCGGTGTCGGGGGATTTGTGGCCGAAAACGAGGGTGGTCATGGGATGAACCTTGAACGCTAGGGGATGGGTTTGGCGCGCTTATAGGCAAGGCGGGAGGGCTTGTCACCTGCTGCGGTGGCATTTTGCTGCACTGCAGCGAGATGCCGCGTTCTGGCGCGGGACACTTACATCGGCAGTTGTTCCAGCGTGAAGCCCACCTGTTCCATCAGGCGCAGCACGCCGGTTTCGCCGGGCAGGTGCAGCGCGCCGAAGGCGGCGACGACCGGGCCATCCTTGGCGGCGGCCTCGATCACCGGGATCCAGGCGCGGTTGCGGTCTGTCATCAGGACCTGTTCCATCTTTGCAAAGTCTGCCTCGACCTGCGCGATGTTCTGGCCGGGCATCTTCAGCGTCATCTGCCGTGTCAGTTCCCAGATCAGCCGCGATTCCCCGGCGAAATAGGCATCGGCCAGCGTCACCGCGTAATCCGCGGCATAGGGTTCCAGCGCCAGCGAGGACCGGATCATGCCAAGCTGTTCCTCCATCGGCATGCCTTCGAACAGGCGAAAGACGGTGTTGTGCGATTCCAGCGCCTGAATGGGTTTGCCTTGGGTCTGGGCGTAGTCGATCACCATGCCATCCAGCCCGCCCTTGCCCTGTGCCAAGCTGTCGATATCGCAGGCGGGCAGGGCCAGCAGCATCGACACATACCAAGGCCGGAATTTCGAGACCATGAAGGGCGGCATCCCGCGCGCCCGCATTGCATCGGCCAGCAGTTGCCATTCCGGATCGGTCAACGCCTCACGCAGGGTGGGGCCGTCGGTGTTGACCATCAGGGAAGGGTCGCGCGCCAGATCGGCCATCAGCGCGGCCTCTTCCAGCGGGCCCGCTTCGACCATCACTGTTGTGGCGGCATCGAGCAGGGGGGTGATGCGGGCCATGGTGGCCGCGTGGCGCGGGTCATCGAGGTGATAGGTGCCCACCAGATGGATCACCGCATCGCCCCGCGTGGCCCGCCACAGATGCCCGCGCGGATAGGGCACGGCATCGGTGGCCGCGATCAGAGCGCTGCGGTCGGCCTCGGCCATGGTGTCGAGCAGGTTGACCCCGTCGCAGCGCGCCTGAGCCGCGCCTGCTTCGGCCCCCGCTTCAGCCTGCGCCCACGCGCCGCCCGCAAGGCAGGCAGAGAGAAGGGCGGCGGCAAGGGTGGCAAGGGCGTGACGGGGCATGGGAAAACCGGTTGGGGATGGTTGTTTCAAAGGTGGCATCGCCACGACCCCCTGCCAAGGGCCATGGCGCGAGGGCGGCACGGATGTCATCAAATTTTCATCAGCGCGCCGGAGGGCCGGGTGTTGACATGGCGCGCGGAGATGCCTACCTGTCCGGTCGTTAGCACTCACCTGATTTGAGTGCTAATCTTCATTCAACCTGGAACCTAGGGAGTGTTCTCAGATGGCATTCAAACCGCTGCATGACCGTGTGCTGGTCCGCCGCATCGAAGGCGAAGACAAGACCAAGGGCGGCCTGATCATCCCCGACACCGCCAAGGAAAAGCCCGCTGAAGGCGAGATCGTCTCGGTCGGTGAAGGCGCGCGCAAGGATTCGGGCGAGCTGATCGCGCCGTCGGTGAAGGCCGGCGACCGCATCCTGTTCGGCAAATGGTCGGGCACCGAAGTGAAGCTTGACGGCGAAGACCTGCTGATCATGAAGGAAAGCGACATCCTCGGCATCATCGCCTGATGGATATGGCGGGGTGAGCCCCGCCGCCCGCTTTTCCCAACCCATTCAAAGGAGCTAACACAATGGCTGCTAAAGACGTACGTTTCGATACCGATGCCCGCGACCGCATGCTGCGCGGCGTCAACATTCTCGCCGATGCGGTGAAGGTGACGCTGGGCCCGAAAGGCCGCAACGTGGTGATCGACAAGAGCTTCGGTTCGCCCCGCATCACCAAGGACGGCGTGACCGTTGCCAAGGAAATCGAACTGGCCGACAAGTTCGAGAACATGGGCGCGCAGATGGTGAAGGAAGTCGCTTCCCGCACCAATGACGAAGCTGGCGACGGCACCACCACCGCCACCGTTCTGGCACAGGCGATCATCAAGGACGGCCTGAAGGCCGTTGCCGCCGGGATGAACCCGATGGACCTGAAGCGCGGGATCGATCTGGCCGTGACCAAGGTTGTCGCCGCCATCAAGGCCGCGTCGCGCCCCGTCAAGGACAGCGCCGAAGTCGCCCAAGTTGGCACCATCTCGGCCAATGGCGAGGCTGAAATCGGCCGCCAGATCGCCGATGCGATGCAGAAGGTCGGCAACGAGGGTGTCATCACCGTCGAAGAGAACAAGGGCCTTGAGACGGAAACCACCGTTGTCGAAGGCATGCAGTTCGACCGCGGCTACCTGTCGCCCTACTTCGTGACCAATGCCGACAAGATGATCGCCGATCTGGACGACGCGTTCATCCTGCTGCACGAGAAGAAGCTGTCGTCGCTGCAGCCGATGGTTCCGCTGCTGGAAGCCGTGATCCAGTCGCAGCGCCCTCTGCTGATCATCGCCGAAGACGTGGAAGGCGAAGCCCTTGCCACGCTGGTGGTGAACAAGCTGCGCGGTGGCCTGAAGATCGCCGCTGTGAAGGCACCGGGCTTCGGTGACCGTCGCAAGGCCATGCTGCAGGACATCGCGATCCTGACCGGTGGTCAGGTCATCTCGGATGACCTTGGCATGAAGCTGGAGTCTGTCACGATCGACATGCTGGGTCGCGCCAAGAAGATCTCGATCAACAAGGACAACACCACCATCGTCGACGGCAATGGTGACAAGGCCGAGATCGAGGCTCGCGTGTCGCAGATCCGCGCCCAGATCGAGGAAACCACCTCGGATTACGACCGTGAAAAGCTGCAAGAGCGCGTGGCCAAGCTGGCCGGTGGCGTTGCCGTGATCAAGGTCGGTGGGATGACCGAGGTCGAAGTGAAAGAGCGCAAGGACCGCGTCGATGACGCGCTGAACGCGACCCGTGCCGCCGTGCAGGAAGGCATCGTTGTTGGCGGCGGCGTGGCGCTGATCCAGGCTGGTAAGGCGCTTGACGGCCTGACCGGTGCGAACAGCGACCAGAACGCCGGTATCGCCATCGTGCGCCGCGCGCTGGAAGCACCGCTGCGCCAGATCGCCGAAAACGCCGGTGTGGACGGCGCTGTGGTTGCGGGCAAGATCCGCGAGTCCAGCGACAAGAACTTTGGTTTCAACGCGCAGACCGAAGAATATGGTGACATGTTCGCCTTCGGTGTGATCGACCCGGCCAAGGTGACCCGGACCGCGCTGGAAGATGCGGCCTCGGTGGCATCGCTGCTGATCACCACCGAAGCCATGATCGCGGATCGTCCGGCCAAGGAATCGGCTGGCGGCGCTGGCGGAATGGGCGGAATGGGCGGCATGGACGGGATGATGTAATCATCCCTGTCCGCCGTGGCAGAAATGGGGGGGCGCACCGAAAGGTGCGCCCCCTTTTTCTTTGCCCCGTTGCGCTGGGTTGCGATGGTGAAGTGAATTGCGCGCCTGCGGCGCAAGTCTTTTGGGTCGCCTGCGCGGACTGCGCCGCTTGGCTCCGGATCTTTTTGGGTATTTGGGCCAAGATGAAGGGGCTTTCGGTGTCTTTGTGCAGGGGATAGGCTGGCCCGCATGAGCCGGAATTTCTTGATCGCGGCGGCGCTGGCCGCCCTTGCCTCGCTTTGCTGGGCGGGGAACTGGGTGTTGGGGCGGGCGATCCGGGCGGATGTGCCGCCCTTTGGGCTGACCTTCTGGCGCTGGTCGCTGGCGGCGGTGATCCTGCTGCCCTTTGCGCGGGCGCGGTTGCGCGATGACTGGGCGGTGGTGCGGGCGCATCTGCCACTGATCGCGGGGATGGCGCTTTTGTCGGCAGCGATGTTCCAGTCGATGACCTATATCGGCCTGCATTCGACAGAGGCCGTGAATGCGCTGCTGGTGAGTGCCACGATGCCGGTCTTCATGGTGATCATCGCCTGGATCGTGCTGCGCGAGCGGCTGACGGCGCGGCAGGCGCTTGGGATCGGGATCAGCTTCTGCGGCGTGGCCTACATCATCGCGCGGGGCGAGCCGGGGCGATTGCTGGACCTGCATCTGAATGTGGGGGATGCGTGGATTCTGGCGGCGCTGGTGGTCTGGGGGCTGTATTCGGTGCTGTTGAAGTTCAAGCCACCCGCGCTGTCGCCGGTGGGGCTGACGTTTTTCATCGCGGTGATGGGGGCGGGGTTCATCCTGCCCTTGCATCTGTGGGAGCTGTCGCGTGGGCAATCGGTGCCGCTGACGGCGGCGGGGATCGGGTCGGTGGCCTATACGGGGGTGTTTGCATCCGTGGTGGCGCTCTTGGCCTATAACGCGGCGGTGGCGCGGATCGGGCCGTCGCGGTCGGTCATGTTCCTGCATCTGATGCCGGTCTTTGGCGCGGGGCTGGCGATGATCTTTCTGGGCGAGCGGCTGGAGCTGTTTCACCTGATCGGCTTTCCCGTGGCGCTGGGCGGGGTGTTGTTCGCGACCTCGTCCCCTCCGGCGGCGGCGCAGGGATGAGGCTGTTTCTGCTGACCGCGCTGGTGATGCTGGCCTTTGCGGCCAATTCGGTGCTGAACCGGATGGCGGTGGCGGGGGGCGATATCGGGGCGGTGGAGTTTGCGGTGATCCGGCTGGCGGCGGGGGCGGCGGTGCTGCTGGCGCTGGTCCTGTGGCGCGGGCGGGGCTTGCGCGGGGCCACGCTGGCGGGCGTGGCGGGGCTTCTGATCTATCTCTTTGGGTTTTCGCTGGCTTATGGCCGGCTGGATGCCGGGACAGGGGCGCTGGTGCTGTTCGGGGTGGTGCAGGTGACGATGTTCGCCGGTGCGCTGATGGCGGGTGAGGGCGTGCCTGCGCGACGCTGGGTCGGCGCGGGGCTGGCGCTGGGCGGGTTGGCGGTGCTGGTGGCACCCGCGGGCGGCGGCTGGGCCGGGTTTGCCGCGATGGCGGCGGCGGGGGTGGGCTGGGGCCTTTATTCGCTGGCCGGGCGCGGGGCGCGGGATGCGCTGGGGGCGACGGCGGGGAATTTCGCGCTGGCGCTGGTGCCGGGGGTGATGCTGGGTTTGCTGATCGGGGTGGATGTTGGCGCGGCGTCGCTCTGGGGGGTTGGGCTGGCGGTGCTGTCGGGCGCGGTGACATCGGGGCTGGGCTATGCGCTGTGGTATGCGGTGCTGCCTACGCTTGGCGCCGGGCGGGCGGCGGTGGCGCAACTGACCGTGCCGCTGATCGCGGCGGCGGGCGGCGCGGCGCTGATCGGTGAGGCGGTGGGATGGCGCTTTGCGCTTGCGTCCGTGCTGGTGCTGGGGGGCGTGGCTTGGGCCAGTTTGCCTAAAGCGGCTTCACGAGGCGATGGATGATGTGCTGCCCGTCCTCGCGGCTAATCCCCGTGGGGCGGAAGCCGTGCCTGTCCCAAAAGGCGCGGCCACGGGTATTGGCCTCCAGCACGGCGAGATAAAGCTGCGGCGATCCGGCGGCGCGGGCAAGGGCTTCGACATGGGCCAGCAGGCCGGGGCCTAACCCGTGGCTGCGCAGGCGCGGGGCAAGGATCATCAGGCCCAGATAGGCATCGCCCGCTTCGGGAAAGCCGAAGCTCAACTCGGTAAGGCCGGACAGGCGGCCGTCATGGAATAGGCCAAGGTGGCGCGACAGGGCCGGGTCATGGCCGGGCGGGCCATCGGTGAAAAAGTCCTGCGCGGCGGTCGGGCCGGGGGCGGCGCCTTCGGCCATGATCCAGTAATCGGCGGCCTCGGCGAGAAAGGCGGCGACGGCGGGAAGGTCTGTGTCAGGGTGAAGGTCGCGGATCATGGATGGGCGATGTGCAGGATTTCAAGATCAACAGACCCGCTGGGTTTGCGCCAGCGCACCACATCGCCGGGCTCTGCACCCATAAGCGCGCGGGCGAGCGGGGATTGCGGGGTGATGCGGCCCTGCGTGGCGTCTGCCTCATCCTCGCCCGTGATCTGAAAGCGGTCTTCGGTGCCGTGCTCATCGGCGACGGTGACGATCATGCCAAAGGCGACCTCGGTCAGCGGCAGGGTGGCGGGGTCGATGGGGATGGCGGATCGCAGGCGCGCCTCAAGATAGCGGATGTCACGCTCGGCTGCGGCTTCGGGCAGCTTGTCCAGCCGATCCGGCCGGGCCTTCAGCGCGGCCAATCGGGATTGCGTTTCCAGCAGGCGCGATTGCAGCGCGGCAAGGCCTGCGGGGGTGACGTGGTTCGGGTGGGACGAGACGGGCAGATCCGGCAGCGGATCAAGCGCGCCGTCGCCTTCTTTCACAAAGGCGCGGCTCATCGCACGATCCGCTCCAGCGGATCATAGAGCATCTGGTTGCCCCATGCGACGGCGGGCAGGCTGTCGGGCTTGAAGCGGATGTGGCCCGCCTCCAATTCTTGCCGGGAAAAAAAGCGGCGGTCGGTGACCACCCCTTCCGGGTCTTTCCAGCGGGGATCGAGATGCCCGCCGATTAGTGTACAGCGGAAGAACAGGTCAACCTGATGAAAACCCCGGTTGGGATCGTGGAATTCGTTGATCAGGGCCGGGGGGCCGACGGTGATGGAAAGACCGGTTTCCTCCATCACCTCGCGGATCAGGGCATCGGGCAGGGAATGACCCGGCTCGGCCCCGCCCCCCGGCGCGCACCACAGATCGGACTTGCCGCCCGGATAGGCGTTGACCAAGAGCAGCCGATCCTCCAGCAGGATCAGCGCGCGGGCGGCGATGCGGTGGGGGCGGTATCTCATAGCTGTTACCGTGGCGCGGGAGATGCGATTTGTCCATCCGGGCGCGATGGGGCTATGGTGGCTGGATGAAGTGGATGTTTCCCCTGTTGCTGATCCTGCCTGCCCCCGCACTGGCCGATTGCGTGGTGATGCTGCACGGTCTGGCGCGGAGCGAGGTGTCGCTGGCCCCGATGGCGGCGGCGCTGGAGGGGCGGGGATATCAGGTGGTCAATGAGGGCTATCCCTCGACCGAGTTTCCGATTGCCCAACTGGTGCCGCGCGTGGGCGTGGCGGTGGCGGAGTGCGGCGACGGGCCGGTGCATTTCGTGACGCATTCGATGGGGGGCATTCTGGCGCGGGCCTGGCTGGCGCGCAACCGCCCCGCTGAGATGGGCCGGGTGGTGATGCTGGCGCCGCCGAACCGGGGGTCGGAACTGGTGGATGCCTTTGGCCAGATCGGGGCCTTTGAATGGGTGAACGGGCCTGCGGGCCTGCAACTGGGCACGGGGGCGGGATCGGTGCCGCTGGCGCTGCCTTTGCCGGATTATGAGCTTGGCGTGATCGCAGGGGACCGATCGCTGAACCCGATCTATTCCAGCGTGATCCCGGGGCCGGATGACGGCAAGGTGTCGGTCGCGCGCACGCGGGTGGCCGGGATGACGGATCACATCGTCCTGTCCGTCACGCACACCTTCATGATGATGAACCCGGTGGTGATCGCCGAGGTGATGACCTTCCTCGAAACCGGGCGGTTCGATCCCGATCTAAGCTTTGGCGCGGCGGTCGAGGAAACGCTGGGAGGCGATTGAGATGAGCAATTTCTATGGTGAATGGTCCAAGCGGGTATCCCGCTTCGCCGGGCGACCTGTCACCTTTTCGCTGGCTCTGGGGGTGATCGCAGTCTGGATCGTGACCGGGCCGATCTTCGGCTTTTCCGACACATGGCAGTTGGTGATCAATACCGGCACCACCATTGTGACCTTCCTGATGGTTTTCCTGATCCAGAACACCCAGAACCGCGACACGGCGGCGATCCAGTTGAAACTGGATGAGCTGATCCGGGCCACGCAAGGCGCACATAACGCGCTGATGGATCTGGAAGAGCTTGAGGAACGCCAGATCGAGGCCTTCCGCATGCGCTATGAAAAGCTGGCCGCCGCCGCGCGCGCACGGCTGGAGCGGGGCGAGACGGATACGGATACGCCCGAGGCGTGAACGGCCAAGATTTTTGAGAAACATCTTCGGTGCAAACCCTCTGCGGAGGTTCGGTTTGGGGGGCGGATTGAGGTTGATCCTTCGCGAGAGGACCGTGGCACCGGGGCGGAGTTGGTGATCGGTGGTTTGGCCATCAGCCTTGGCTGTCAGGTGCTGGGGGGCGCGGGATCGGCCCCGCGCTGGCATTTCAGGTGGACCCGGTGGCGGGAACCTTCGCGGGGATTGCGGTCGGGTTCAACGCGGTGCGGACGGCGGTGATCGTGCCAGGGATGGTGGGGGTGTTGCGTTGAAAATCTGGGGTAATCTTCTGGCGGTTGGTCTGGCCGTTTCCGGTGGGGCAGGTGCGGCGGAGGAATTCCCTTTCCTGAAGCCAGAGGCCGTTCGCGCGGCCTATGCGGAGGATCGGGCGGGGTGGCGGGATGTGCCGCCTTTGGTGGTGCAGGCCTTTGTTCTGGCCGAGGACCGTGGCTTCTGGGACCGGGCACCGGGCCGATCCACTGTTACGCGGATCATCGGGAATTGGTATCCCGAAGCGGGCGCGCGGCCGGGTTTGGCCGTCGCAGTGGCAATCGGGCAGGCGCTGGAGCATGACGAGATTGCCGACTGGTTCGTGAATCGCGTCTTTCTGGGGCAGGGCTGTTTTGGCGTCGCGGGCGCAGCGCGGGCCTATTTCGGCAAGGAGGTCGGAACGCTTGAGGTGCAGGAGATGGCCTATCTAGCGATCCTGCCGAAGGGCCCAGTGGTGTTTCATCCGGAGCGGGACGGGGCGAGGGCTGTGGAGCGGCGGAACTGGCTGCTGGCGCAGATAGCGGAGGCTCGGCTGATCGCGCCGGAGGAGGCTGCGGATGCGGCGGCCCTGCCGCTGGGGGTGAGGGATCCTTTGGGGACTTGCGACGCGGAGTGACCACGTCCCGGGCCTGACCTGGGATCGCGTGGTCGGAAAGGGGCCCCGGGTAAGGTCCGGGGCGGGGCTTGACTAGCCGACGATGCGGTTCACATGGCCCATCTTGCGGCCGGGGCGCGCCTCGGCCTTGCCATAGAGGTGGAGAGCCGCGTTCTTTTCCCGCGCGATTGCAGGCACACGCAGGATGTCATCCCCGATCAGGTTTTCCATCACCACATCGGAGTGGCGCGACCCGTCGCCCAAGGGCCAGCCCGCCACGGCGCGGATGTGCTGTTCGAACTGATCCACCGCGCAGCCGTTCTGCGTCCAATGCCCCGAATTGTGCACGCGCGGCGCGATCTCGTTCACGATCAGCCCGGAGCGGGTGACGAACAATTCCACCCCCATCACACCCACATAATCCAGCGCGTTCAGGATGCGGGCGGCCAGCAGGATGGCATCGGTCCGCTGGGCGGGCGTCAGGCGGGCGGGGATGGTGGTGGTGGCAAGGATGCCGTCCTTGTGGACATTCTCGCCCGGGTCATAGCAGGCGACCGATCCATCCAGCCCCCGCGCCGCGATCACGCTGACCTCATGGCTGAAGTCGATGAAGCCTTCCAGCACGGCGGGCGCGCCGTTCATGGCGGCAAAGGCCGCCTCGGTATCGCCAAGGCTACGCAGCCGCGCCTGACCCTTGCCGTCATAGCCCAGCCGTGTGGTTTTCAGGATGGCGGGCACCCCGATCCGGGCGATGGCGTCGTGCAGGTCATCCAGCGTCTGCACCGCCGCATAGGGCGCGGTGGTCAGGCCCAGCGAGGTGAGGAAGTCCTTCTCAGCGATCCGGTCTTGCGACACGGCCAGCGCGCGGCGATTGGGGCGGATGGGATGCGTCGCCTCCAGCACATCCAGCGCTGCGGTGGGGATGTTTTCGAACTCATAGGTGATGACATCGACGGATGCGGCAAAACCCGCCAGCGCCGCCAGATCGTCATAGCCTGCGGTTGTCACCTTGTCGGCCACATGGGCGGCGGGTGGGTTCGATGCCGGTTCGTAAATGTGGGTGCGGAACCCCAGCCGTGCCGCCGCGACCGACAGCATGCGCCCCAATTGCCCGCCGCCGAGGATGCCGATGGTCGCTCCGGTGGGGAGAGAGTCATTCATCCGTCGGTTCCTCGGGGATCGAGGCGGAGAGGGCGTCGCGCCACGCGTCGAGGCGGGCGGCGAGGGCGGGGTCGGTGATGGCAAGGATGCCTGCCGCCATCAGCCCCGCATTGGCCGCGCCCGCCGCACCGATGGCCATGGTGGCCACGGGAAAGCCCTTGGGCATCTGCACGATGGAATAAAGACTGTCGACACCCGACAGCGCCTTGGTTTGCACCGGCACGCCGATCACCGGGATGCGCGTCTTTGACGCCATCATGCCGGGCAGATGCGCCGCCCCGCCCGCGCCCGCGATGATGACCTTGAGACCACGTTCCACGGCCGTTTTGCCATAGGACCAGAGCCTGTCGGGCGTGCGATGGGCCGAGACGATCTTCGCCTCATACACGATGCCCAGTTCATCAAGGATCGCGGCGGCCTCTTTCATCGTGGCCCAATCGGATTGCGACCCCATGATGATTCCAACGTCAACGGCCATGCGCGCCCCCGGCTTGTGCGACTTTCGCGGGTATAGTGGATTGGTCCGTGGGGGCAAGCGGCTGTGGCAGGCGCGGCCGACGAAGCGGCGGGGGCAACCCCGCGCAGCGGATCAGGCGATGATGTCGGGGATAAGTTGATCTTCCAGCTTCACGATCTGATCTTTCAGCGCCAGCTTCTGCTTTTTCAGCCGCCGCAGGGTCAGCTGATCGGGCCGCCCCGCGGTTTCCAGCGCATGGATCGCCTCATCCAGATCGCGATGCTCCCGGCGAAGCACCTCAAGCCGGATACGCAGCATGTCTTCAAAGTTCATTTCGCTGGGCGCGTTCATGGCCTTGCCTTGGACGAGAGGGGCTTCTTCTTGCCTAACGACAATATAGTGATTCTCTGGCTTTGCGGGAAGGATTCTGAAGGAAAAACGCGGAAATCCGCAGCCTTGCCCCGGCGGCCATGCTTTGCGCGGCGGCCCTTGCGATGCTGCCCCCGCCGCCCCATATTTCTGAATGACGGGGCTGCCGAAACCGGGGCCCCGCCGCAATGTCGCTTTGCAACAAGGGCATGACCGATGACGAAACTGAGCTTTGGCACCCATCCCTTTCTGTTGGGGTTCGAGCAGCTGGAACGGCTGGTGGAACGCACCGCCAAATCCACCGAAGGCTATCCGCCGTTCAATATCGAGGCGACCTCGGAAAACGCCTATCGCATCACGCTGGCCGTCGCGGGTTTCCGCGAGGATGATTTGGCCATCACGGTCGAGGATCGGCAACTGGTGATCCGGGGCCGTCAGGGCGAGGAACCGGTGGACCGCGTCTTCCTGCACCGTGGCATCGCCAGCCGCGCCTTTCAGCGCAGCTTCGTGCT
This sequence comes from Rhodobacter sp., assembly GCA_013824045.1. Classification (GTDB taxonomy): domain Bacteria; phylum Pseudomonadota; class Alphaproteobacteria; order Rhodobacterales; family Rhodobacteraceae; genus Paragemmobacter. The sequence continues at coordinate 16,468 of PNND01000202.1, forward strand.
GGCGGACGGGGTGGAGGTGGCGGGGGCTAATATGGAACATGGCCTGCTGCATATCGATCTGAAACGGGCGGTCCCCGAGACGGTGGTGCAGACGATTGCCATCACTTCGCGCAACGGTCGGAAATGAGGTGTCAGGATGGATGCGAAATATGAAGGCCTTCCCGAAGGCGCGACGCGGATCGTCTATATCCGCCCGGTGAACGTGGAAGACCTGCCCGCCGAGGTGCAGGCCCATGCCGGGGGGTTGAAGACGATCTACGCCCTGCACGGCGAAGATGGCGACCGGCTGGCGCTGGTGAAAGACCGCGAACTGGCCTTCGCCTTGGCCCGCCAGAACGACATGGCACCGGTGAACGTGCATTGAGGGGGGCGGGCAAGGCCCCGCGCCCCGTACCCGCTGTTGGACGCTTCCCGACCCTGCGTTAGGCTCTGCCGCAGGCATGGGTTTGGGGCTGGGCCATGATCACCGATATCGACGAGTATTTCGCCAAGGGCTGCGGGCGCTGCGCGCGTTTTGACACGGGCGAGTGTTCGGCGCGGATTTGGCAGGACGGGCTTAGGGCGTTGCGCGCCCTCTGCCTTGGCGCGGGGCTGACCGAGACGGTGAAATGGGGCCATCCCTGCTATACGCATGCGGGGCGCAACATTGCGCTGATCGGTGCGCTGCGGGGCGATTTCCGGCTGTCCTTTTTCAACGCCGCCCTGATGCGCGACCCAGAGGGCGTGCTGCAGCGGCAGGGGCCGAACACGCCGCACCCCGATGTGATGCGCTTTGCCAGCCGGGCGGAGGTGCAGGCGCGGGCCGCCACGATCCGCGCCTATCTGGCCGAAGCGATGGGCTATGCAGAGGCTGGGATCAAGGCCGCCAAGGCCACTGGGGCGCCTGATCTGCCCCAGGAATTGATCGAAGCGCTGGATGCCGATCCTGAACTGGCCGAGGCCTTCCACGCCCTGACCCCGGGCCGCCAGCGCAGCTATGTGGTGAACCTGTCCACCGCCAAGACGGCCGAGACGCGACACCGCCGCATCGCGGGCTTTCGAGGGCAGATTCTGGCGGGCAAGGGCGCGACAGAGCGGTAGCACGGGGGGCGGCCATCCCTAAATGGGCAGTAATCGCCCCATAGCACGCGCTTGCCCTGTAATACTTGTTGGTATATTTTCGGAATGTGCCAAGGGTGGAGACACGTCATGCCGCGCAATACATCGGTCACGATCGGTGACCATTTCACACAATTCATCGGCGAACAGGTCGAGTCCGGGCGTTATGGATCGGCCAGCGAAGTGGTGCGCGCCGGTCTGCGGATGCTGGAAGATTACGAGACGAAGTTGAAGGCGCTGCACGAGGCGCTGGATGAAGGCGAAAGGTCCGGCCCCGCCGAACCGTTCGATTTTGACGCGTTTATAGAGCGCAAGCGTTCGGAGAGGGGTCGGAGTACAGTGTGAGCAAAGTCGCGTTTTCCCCGGCTGCGGTCGGGGATTTGGATGGTATCTGGGATTATACGGTTGAACGTTGGGGTGAGCGACGCGCGACAGACTATACCCTTGGCATCCGCGCGGCATGCCAGCGTCTTGCCAAAGGTGAAACGAACGGCCGCAGCGTTGGGGCGAGTCGCGGGGTGTTCCGCTATGTCGTCGCATCCCACGTAGTGTTCTATCGACCGCGGTCATGCGGGATCGAAGTCATCCGCATCCTGCATGTCCGGCAAGATCC
>PNND01000011.1 GCA_013824045.1 Rhodobacter sp.
ATGGGGCCCGGTTTCAATGTGAACGCCGTTTTCCAGAAAGATGTCAGCCGCACGCAGGATGTCTTCGCGGGTGTCAGTGGCATAGGTGACGTGGTGCAGGCGGGCGTGTCCGCCGGAATGATCTTCGGTGCAGGCCAGATCATAGGTCTTGTTGTTGACGGTGAACCAACAGCCGCCGGTGCGGCCATTGTCCAACTGGATCATCTCGGTCACGCGGGACCCAAGGCAGGATTCCATAAAGCGGCGGAATTCGGCAACGTCGGCGGCCAGAAGGTTCAGATGGTCAATCCGGCGGGGGGCGGCCCCTTGGGCGGTATAGCGGCTGGCCATGTTCTTCAGCGCGGGGCGGTCAGCATCCCCCGGCCTGTAGCGGACTGCGTCCCAATAGATTTAAAGACATGGCCAAAGGGGTCTTCAAACCGGAACGCCCGCCCATGGCCAAGATCCCCCTCAACCCAACCATGTGTCTTGAACCCTGATGCTTCTATCATCGCCACCTGATCGGCCAAAGCTTGGGCAGATGCCGCGCGATAGCCGATATGGCCGACACCGGTGGTGTGGTGGCGGGTCAGTTTCAGGCTATGGAATTCATAGTCATCCCAGGCGCGCAGATAGGCGCTAGTTTCGTCTTGCCCTGAGAGTTTCAGCCCATAGACGCGGGTGAAGAAATCAAGGCTTTCGTCAAAGCGGTCGGTGTAGATCTCGACATGCCCCAGATGTGCGATGTTGCCCATCACAGTTCATCCACGGTGCGCGGGAACATTGACTGGAAGCCTTCGGCATAAAGCGCCTGCCGCCCGCCAGACATGCCGCCCGAATTGCGCTGAAAGTGGTTGGCGCGGTTCTGGGCGACGCGGGTGTAGAACTCCCACAGATGTTCTTGGCCTTCCATGCATTCGATGGCTGCGCGCTTGCGGTCCCACACGGGCGTGATGTCCAGAAAGACATCCGGCTTCCAGCCCATCTGTTCGGTCTGGTGGGGTTCAAACAGGTAAAGCTGTGGGGCGCCCAGCACCTTTTGCCCCGGATTATGGCCCCAAGCCTGTGCGATCATGCGGACCTCAAGCGCCACTTGTGTCGTGTACATGTGGTCGGTGTTGTAGGGGTCAAAGGCGCTGTGGCTCATCATGAAGGCGGGTTGCACGTCGCGGATGATGTCCACCAGACGCATCTTGTCGGCATCGGACAGGCGCAGGGGATAATCGCCCAGATCAAAGCAGATCAGGTCATGCACACCAAGCGCCTTGGCAGCGGCCTCGGCCTCGGCCCGCCGCGCGGCCTTGACCACATCCAGCGTCATGCCGGGTTTTTTCCACAGTTTGGCGCTTTCGCCACGTTCACCAAAGGACAGGCAGACGACGGTCACACGGTAGCCCATCGCTGCATGCAGCGCGATGGCCCCACCGCAACGCCAGACGAAATCGGCAGCATGGGCCGAAATGATGAGTGCGGTTTTTGGGGCGGTTCCGGCGGCGGTCATGGCAGAGTCCCTCACTGATTGGTGCAGATGTGATGCGCCGGGCGCGGTGCTCTGCCAATTCGGAACTCTGGCGATTGGCATAAATTTTAGCTATAGAAGCTTGTGTGGTGCGTGGTGCTTCCGCAGGTTTGCAGCATTTGGCGCGACAGGGGGACAGGGCATGCGGGACATATTTTTTGTTGGATTTGGGGAAGCAGCACAGGCGCTTGCCAAGGGCCTGCAGCCCGCAGACTTGCGCATCTCTGCCTATGATCTGAAGCTAGACAACGCTGCGGATGGCGGCCCTTGCCTGCAGGCTATGTCACAGTTGGATACCGCGCCCTGTGCGCTTGGAGACTTGGGGCAGTCACAGGTTGTGATCTGCCTTGTCACCGCCGATCAGGCGCTGGTTGCTGCGCGGGCTGCTGCGCCGCATCTGGCACCGGGGGCTTTGTGGTTTGACGGCAACTCCTGCTCTCCGGGGACCAAGCAGGAGGCGGCGGCGGTGATTGCGGCGGCGGGTGGGCGGTATGTCGATCTGGCCCTGATGGCCCCGGTTTATCCGCTTCTGCACCGCACGCCCATGCTCGCCTCGGGGCCGGACGCCGTAGCGGGCGTGGCAGCACTTGCCGCACTGGGGATGCAGGTCAGCGTGGCGGGCGACCGGGTGGGGCAGGCGTCATCGATCAAGATGCTGCGGTCAGTGATCATCAAGGGGCTGGAGGCGCTGACGGCGGAATCCTTTCTGGCCGCACGGGCGGCGGGAGTTGAAGACGCGGTGATCGCGTCATTGCAGGCATCGGATCCGGGCATCGACTGGGCGCGGCGCGGGGCCTATAATCTGGAGCGGATGTTGGTGCATGGAGCGCGGCGGGCGGCAGAAATGCAAGAGGTGGCAACGACCTTGCGGGAACTGGGACTGCCCGACCGGATGGCTCAGGCCACGGTGGCTTGGCAGGCGGAGCTTGCCGCGCTGACATTGAATCCCGGGCCAGAGGACCTTGCGGCGCGGGCTGACGTGATCCTGCGCGCCTTGGGATGAAGATCAGCCTGCGCCATTTGCGGATCGTGCTGGCGGTGGAAGAGACGCGGTCAGTCACGCAAGGTGCAGCTCTTTGCCATGTGTCGCAGCCCGCCGTTTCGGCGGCTTTGACGCAGATCGAAGCGGCGCTTGGCACCCCGATCTTTGAACGGGGGCGCGGCGGATTGATCCTAACCCCGGCAGGACAAGCGGTGGCCCTGCGCCTGCGTCGGGCGCTGGCTTTGCTGGACCCGGGTCTGGCCGCCCTTGCGCCCCGCCTGACGCGCACGGCAACGGTTGCCCAGTTGAACGCATTGATCGCTGTCACCGAATGCGAAAGCTTTTCTGCCGCCGCGCGCCGCCTGAATATCGCCCAGCCCACAGTGCACCGCGCCATCAGCCAATTGGAAGGTGAGGTTGGCCAGCCCCTGTTCGACCGCACGTCGCATGGGGTGATCCCCATCCGCGCCGTGCGGCATCTGGCAATGGCCGCCCGTCTGGCCTTTGCCGAGGTGGATCAGGCCGAGGCCGATGTCGGCGCACTTGCCGGGCGCGAGGTGGGGCGGGTGGTCATCGGGGCCATGCCGCTTGCGCGGGCGGCGCTGTTGGGTCCGGCAATCTCGCTGTTCCGCAAGGCGTGGAGAACCCTTCCAGTTCGGGTGATCGACGGGCCCTACGGCGAACTGGTGCTGGCCCTGCGGCGGGGCGAAGTGGATGTGCTGGTGGGGGCGCTGCGCCCTGCCGTTGCCGAGCTGACCCAAGAGGTGCTGTTTCAGGACAAAATGGCCATCGTCGCGCGGCCCGGCCATCCCTTGGCCACGAAGAACGCGGGGCCCGCCGAGATGGCTGCCTTTCCATGGGTTGTGGCCGCCGAGGGCACACCCGCCCGCGACCATTTTGCGGCGATGTTCCAAACGGCGGGGCTGCCCGTTCCGGAAAGTCTGGTTGAAACCGGATCCATGGGGCTGCTCAGCGATCTGGTGGGTGCGTCAGATCACCTTGGCTTTATCTCGGCCCGGCAGGTTGCGCGTGACGTTGCGCGCGGCACACTTTTGCGGTTTCCGTTTCAGCCGGAGGGGACGCTGCGCCCGATCGGGCTGACCACCCGTGCAGCATGGCACCCCACAACGGCCCAGGCCGACATGCTGGCCGCCCTGCGCGCAGCCGCCGTCTAGAGCGCAACGTCCTTGCGAAACTTTTGCAGAATGCGCTGCAACTCGGCGCGTTCCTCGTCCGTCAGGCAAGCGAACAAGCGCCGTTCGTGTTCTATTGCGCTCGCCTTTGCGACGGCGGCCAACTGTTTGCCCGCCGTGGTCGGCATCAGCGCATGACGTCGGCGATCTTGTGCCACTGGTGCGCGGACGATCAGATTGCGGCCTGCCAGTTCGTCAATGATGGTCACAAGGTTTGATCGTTCGATCTGCAGGGCATCGGCCAGCTGTGTCTGTGTCAGGCCCGGCTCTCCCACGATGATCGACAATGCCGAAAAGGACACCGCCCGCAGGTCATATTCGGCCAGCGTCTTGGCGAAATCGGCCTGAACGATGGACAGGGCGCGCTTCATCGCATAGCCGATGAATGTAGACAGATGGCGATCCGGCTCGGCCTCTTGCTCTGGTACCTGAGCGAAATCTTCCATTGTCCGGCCCTTTCCCGATTGGGGAAGTCATTGCAGCGCATAGCCGCAAGAATACCCTGATCAGAAAGATATTCTACACCAATATTAGCTGATACCATTATCGAGTGGCATTCTGCGCCGATGGCCTATTTCGGCGGCAGGCGTACGCCGCCGTCCAACCGGATGACCTCGCCGTTCAGATAGCTGTTGGTCAGGCACATCAGGACCAGATCGGCAAATTCTGCGGGATCGCCGAGACGGCTTGGGAATGCGACCTGTGCGGCAATGCCCTGTTGCACCTCGGGTGGCAGCTCGGCCAGAAGCGGCGTCAGGAAGATACCGGGGGCTACCGTGTTCACCCGGATGCCAAAGCGCGCGAGTTCTCGCGCGGCTGGCAATGCCAAGGCCACGATGCCGCCTTTGGATGCCGCATAGGCCGCCTGCCCGATCTGGCCGTCAAAGGCCGCAACGGAGGCTGTGTTCACGATCGCCCCGCGAGCGCCGTCATGATCGGGTGCATTGCCCTGCATCCTTGCTGCGGCTAGACGCAGCATGTTGAAGGTGCCAATCAGATTGACGCGGACGGTTTTTTCGAACGCATCCAGCGCCATTGGCCCCTCGCGCCCGACAATCCGGGCTGCCCCGCCGATGCCGGCACAGTTCACCAGTCCGCGCAGAGGCCCCATCGCGGCAATCGCGCCGTCCAGCGCCGCACCTGCGGCCTCGTTCGTCACATCAAGCGCCAGCGCATGGCCCCCGATGCTGGCCGCCACCCGTGCTGCACCGTCGGCGTTGCGGTCAATCACCGTGACCCGCGCGCCGCGTGCGGCCAGCGCCAGCACAACGGCCTCACCCAGACCGGACCCGCCGCCCGTGACGGCAACATGCACGCCTGCGATGTCCATCATGTTCTTCCCTTCCAGTCAGCCAGAATAACCTTTGGCCCCCCGGACCAGAGCGAGGCTGCAAGATCGGCCCGCTCACGCAGGACCGCGCGCTGGTTGACCGAGCCTTTGTCAGTCACCTCGCCCAGATCAAAGCTGAGCGGTTCTTCCAGCACCCGGGCAGCCACTACGCGGGTTGCACTGCCGGTGGCCGTGCGGGCATGGGCAGACAGCCGCTCCGACAAGGCGGCCTGCACGGAGGGATGGGCAAGCGCATCCTCAGCCCCGCCTGCAAGTTCGCGCAGCGCGACCCAGTTCGGGACCAGAAGCGCGCGTAGGTCATTCCTTTCCTCGCCTGCGATTACCGCGTCTGAAATCAGGCCACCCATCGCATTGACCAAGGCCGCTCGCAGCGCACCGACGGCAACCCATGTGCCCGTGGCCAGCTTGAAATTCTCGGCCAGCCGCCCGTCGAAGATGAAGCCTGCAGAAGGATCTCCTGGCACGGCGTAGCGCAGGGCATCGCCCAGTTTGTAAAAGCCTTCCTCATCAAAGGCCGCCGCCGTCAGCGCGGGGTTGCGCCAATAGCCGGGCGTGATCGACGGGCTTTTCAGCCGCGCCTCCAGCTTGCCCTCTTGCGGGACGAGCTTCAACGTGACGCCAAGGGCCGGCACACCGATATTGCCGGGGCGATCTTTCTTGTCGCTGTAGTACAGCGCGAAAGGCCCGGTTTCCGTGGCGCCCAGCCCCGACACGATCGGCACGCCCCCGGGCACCTTGCGCGCCGCAACCGCAGCAAGACGGTCCCAGACAGGCTGGCTCATGCCAGCGCCCGCATACATCAGCATCCTGAGGCGCGAGAAAAAGGTATTGGCCAGCGCTTCATCCGTTTCCATCGCGTCCAGCAGGAATTGATAGCCGACGGGCACGTTGAAATACCAGGTGGGCGCAATTTCTTGCAGGGTGCGGATGGTCTTGGCGATGTCACTCGGCGTCGGGCGGCCATCGTCGATGTAATAGGTGCCGCCATGGTAGATGGCCATGTTGAACACCTTGTTGCCGCTGGCCGTGTGGTTCCAGGGTGCCCAGTCGACCAGCACGGGCGGTTCGTCCTTCAGAAAGGCGTAGGCTTCGGCGACCATAGCTTGATTGGAACACAGCATTCCATGGGTCTGAACCACCGCTTTCGGGCTTCCGGTCGTGCCTGACGTGAACAAGAACTTGGCCACGGTATCCGGGCCGACAGCGGCATGGGCAGCATCACTGGCGGCCGTCGGTGGCGTGGCAAGCAGTGCGTCATAAGACAGGGTCGTGCGATGCGCACTGGCGCCCGTCTGGCTGACCAGCACCACATCGGCGGCCATGACCGCATCTATCGCAGGCAGGAACCTTGCGGCGTGATCCGCAAACACCATGCCCGGTGTCAGTTGTGCCACAACCTGAGACAGCTTGCCCCGGTCTTCGCCTGACAGGGCATAGGCGGGTGACAAAGCGGCAGAGGGGATGCCAACATGCTGCGCGCCCAATGCCATCAGCGCATGTGAAAGGCTGTTGCCAGACAGGATGAGCAAGGGCCGCTCAACCGACAGGCCCTGCTCTAGAAGTGCGGCCCCGATCGCGCGTATTGCCTTTGCGCCCTGACCGTAAGTGACGCGCACCCAGCCGCCATCTGCTCCGCGTTCGGCCATCCACAACCTGTCTGGATCAACCTGCGCCCAATGCATAAAGCGCTCTGTGATGCAGCGGGGCCAGCCCTGTAGGCCGGCCATCTGACGGATCAGAATGCTCCCATCTGCGCGCTGTTCGCTGGAAAGTGGCACGGCGCCATCGCCGGCTGCCTGTGTGAGATCACCTTGCATCATTCCCCCCGACGACACCACTGCACCGCCTTGCGGGTGGCGGATAGTTATGACAAATAACAATAGTCCCGAAGCGTAAACTCCGCAAGAGAGGTTTACAGAATAATATTTATCTCGTATAACTAATTTTGACCACACTTGTTGGGCGGCATACTACCATGGGGGCGCAGAATGGATGGAAGCATGGACCAGTTGGTAACGTATGAACTGCGCGACGAAACCGCCCTGATCGGGCTGAACCGCCCGGCCAAGCGCAACGCGATCAGTGACCGGGTGGTCGAGGCACTGCATCTGGCCATCGAGCAAGCGCAGCTTGAGGCGAAGGCCGCTGTGATCTTTGGCGAGGGCAAGCATTTCTGTGCCGGGCTGGACTTGGCCGAACATTCGGAAAAGCCGCTGATTGCCGCCGTTCAGGGGTCGCGCCGCTGGCACAAGATCTTTGACGGCATTGAACGTGGTGCCATTCCCTTTGTGGTGGCGCTGAAAGGTGCCGTGGTGGGCGGCGGGTTCGAACTGGCTGCAGCCGCGCATGTGCGCGTGGCGGAAGAGACCGCCTTTTTCGGCCTGCCCGAAGGCACGCGGGGCATCTTTGTGGGCGGTGGCGGGTCGGTGCGGATTGGGCGGCTGATCGGTTCGCATCGCATGACCGACATGATGCTGACCGGGCGCACGGTGTCGCCCGTGCAGATGGAGCAATGGGGCGGCGTCAGCTATGTCGTGCCCGAAGGTCAGGCATTGGACAAGGCAATCGCCCTTGCCAAGGTCGCCGCGCAGAATGCACCGATGTCGAATTACGCCATCATCAATGCCCTGCCGCGCATTCGCGACATGTCATCCGAAGACGGGTTGTTTGTGGAAAGCCTGATGTCGTCTTTGACAAGCGTCACCCCCGAAGCCACCGAACGCCTGCGTGCCTTTCTGGAAAAGCGCACCGCCAAACTTGAAGCGCCAAAGGACTGACGCCCATGAACCTTGACGACCTCATTGCAATCGACTTTCACACCCATGCCGAAGAGCCGTGCAACTGTCACCGCGATGATGGCTATAACGAGTTCCAAGCCGGCATGGCGGCCTATTTCCGCAATCCGGCTGGGTTGAACGGCATGCTGCCCACCGTGCCAGAAACCGCCGCCTATTACCGCGAACGCAAGATTGCAGCGGTTATCTTTGGCGTCGATGCCGAACGGGAAACCGGGTTTTATCGCCACAACAACGAAGAAATTGCGCAGCTCTGCGCAGAGAACAGCGATATCCTGATCCCCTTTGCCAGCATCGACCCCGCCAAAGGCAAGCTTGGCGCGCGCAATGCTCGCCGTCTGATACGCGAATTTGGCGTCAAGGGTTTCAAGTTCCACCCGACCATGCAGGGGTTCTACCCCAATGATCGCATGGCCTATCCGCTGTACGAGGCGATTGCCGAGGAAGGCGCGATTGCGCTGTTTCACACGGGGCAAACGGGCGTGGGGTCCGGCATGCGCGGCGGCATGGGCATGCGGCTGAAGTATTCCAACCCGATCCACATTGATGATGTCGCGGTGGATTTTCCTGACATGACCATCGTTCTGGCCCACCCGTCCTTTCCGTGGACGGAAGAGGGGCTGGCAATCGCCACTCACAAGCCGAACGTCTACATCGACATGTCGGGCTGGTCGCCGAAATACTTTCCGCAGACCTTTGTGCACTATGCCAACACGCTGCTGAAAAAGAAGATGCTGTTCGGGTCTGACTGGCCCGCGATCACGCCGGATCGCTGGCTGAAAGACTTTGCCGAGATCGCAATCAAGGATGAGGTGCGGCCCCTTATCCTGAAAGAGAACGCGCGGCACATTCTGAAGATGTGATCGGGATGTATACATGATGATCCAACCTGTTATCCTGATCATGGATACAGGGGGATGGTCATGACAGCATTGGATCGGGGGGAAACCCATGCGCAGCGGGCCGTCATCACGCTGCGCCAGCGGATCTTGAATGGTGATCTGCCGGGCGGCACGCGGCTTTTTGAGGTGGCGCTGGCCGAAGAGCTTGGGATATCGCGAACCCCCGTGCGCGCGGCACTTGCGCGGCTGGCGGAAGAAGCGTTGCTGGACCGTACGTCTGGCGGTGGTTTTGTCGTGCGCAGCTTTGCGGTTGCGGATGTGGTGGACACAATCGAGCTGCGCGGTGTGCTTGAGGGCACAGCCGCACGGCTTGCAGCCGAACGCGGTGCGCCCGTGGGGCTGCTCACTGAAGCCGACATGATTCTGTGCCAGATCGATGGGCTTTTTCTGGCGGAACAGTTTGATATGGATGGATATTCGCAGCTGAACACCCAGTTTCACAACTTGCTTGCCCGCCTGTCGCAAAGCGCGGTTCTGATCCGCGAAATTGAACGGACAACGGCGCTGCCTTTTGCTTCGCCTTCGGCTTTTCTAGATGACCAGTCGCGTCAGGCTGAGCTGATCAAAACTCTCGCGGCCGCGCAGGCCCAGCACCGCGCGATCATAGAGGCCATCACAAACCGCGAAGGATTTCGAGCCGAATCACTGGCCCGCGAACATGCCCGCGCGGCGCGGCGGAACGTTGAATTTCTGCTGTCGCATGAGCCCGCTCTGCGCGAAGGCGTGCCAAGCCTCGCCATCCTGTCAGCCTGAAAGTAAATGTATACATAATCCAGCCATTTTTGCCTTAACTCGCCACATATCGGCTTGATCGAGGGCGTTTCTTTCCTGATAATGTATACATTAGTTCAGGGAGGAACACACATGGCCCAAAGCCTTTCCACCGTAATGGCTGCCGCTGGCAACCCGGTCACCATGCTGCGCAATTCAAAAGCGGGGATGTATGTCTATCCCGTCGTAGCGCCGGAATTCCAGAACTGGCGCAACGAACAGGTGGCCTGGCGGCAATCTGCCGTCCTGTTCGACCAAAGCCACCATATGGATGAAGTCATCGTCGAAGGTCCGGACGCGACCGCCTTTCTGTCGCAGCACGGCATCAATTCCTTTGCCAACTTTGACATGAACCGCGCCAAGCATTTTGTGCCGGTCACGCCCAACGGCCATGTGATCGGCGACCACATCATCTTCCGCGAGCGCGAGGACAAATACATCCTTGTGGGGCGCGCACCGACGTCGAACTGGCTGATGTTCTGCGCAGCCTATGGCAAGTGGAACGTGCGCCTGCGCTATGACCCGCGCAGCCCCAGCCGCCCCGAGGGAGAGCGGGTGCTGCGTGAACATTACCGCTATCAGATTCAAGGTCCCGACGCACCGAAGATCTTCGAGAAAATGAACGGCGGGCCGGTGCCGGACATCAAGTTCTTCCATGTCGATTGGATCAACATCGGGTCGAAAAAGGTGCAGGCGCTGCGCCACGGTATGTCGGGCGCACCGGGTCTGGAAATCTGGGGGCCGTACAAGGACAAGGATTACATCCAGTCGACCATCCTGCAGGCCGCCCGCGATGCAGGCGTGAATCTGGTGCAGTGCGGCAGCCGTGCTTATTCGACCAACACGCTGGAATCTGGCTGGATCCCGTCGCCCTTGCCGGGCATCTACACGGGCGATGGCATGTTGAAGGACTATCGCGACTGGCTGGGTGCTGACAGCTATGAGGCAGCGGGCGCGATCGGCGGCAGTTTTGTGTCAGGCAACATCGAAGACTACTACGTCAACCCGTTTGAACTGGGCTATGACTTCTACATCGGCTGGAAGAAGGATGACTTCATCGGCAAGGCCGCGCTGCAAGCCATGAAGGGCAGCCCGAAGAACCGCAAAAAAGTGACGTTCGAGTGGAACCGCGACGATGTGCTGAAGGTCATCGCATCGAACTTTGAACCGGGCGTTCCGTTCAAATGGATCGACTTCCCGCAGCCCAACTATGCGTCCTCCAGCGCCGATATGGTGATGAAGGGCGACAAGATGGTGGGGATGAGCATGTTCAACGGTTATTCCTATAACGAACGCACCATGCTGTCGCTTGGTGTCGTGGCGCAGGACGTGCAGGAAAATGATATCCTGACCCTGAAGTGGGGCGAGCCGGAAACCACCGGCAAGACCAGCACCGAGCCGCATCGGCAGACGGAAATCCGTGTGCGCGTGGCCTCGACGCCCTATTCGGCCGAAGCGCGTACGAATTACGCGGACAGCTGGCGCACCAAGCGCTGAGTTTCTCCCTGACAACTTGGGGCGCCCTTTGCGGGGCGTCCCTTTTTGCGAAGGATTGCCTGATGCCGACCTTGCTTCTGATCCCGGGCCTTGTGTCCGATGGCTTTGTCTGGACCGCTGTGACGGCCATGCTACCCAGCGTTGTGGCGGATGTGACGTCACAGGCCAGCATCCCCGACATGGCGCGCGATCTGCTGGCCCGGCATCCGGGGCGGCTGATCCTCGCGGGCCATTCGATGGGCGGGCGTGTTGCCATGGAAATGGCGCGGCAGGCACCCGGGCGCATTGCCGGGATGGCACTGTTGAACACCGGGATGCACCCAAGGCGTGAGGGTGAAGAGGCCAAGCGGCAAGCGATGATTGATCTTGCCCATGGTCATGGGATGGCAGAGCTGGCAGCCAAATGGTTGCCAGGCATGATGAACAGTGAAGCGACGCCTGACCCGAAGCTGATGGCCGACCTGACCGCGATGGTCTGTCGGATGACGCCCGAGATACACGAACGCCAGTTGCGCGCCTTGCTGTCGCGACCGAATGCTGCGGCAAGCCTGACCTTCAGGGGCCCGATGCTGCTGATCACCGGCGCGCAGGATGTCTGGAGTCCGGTCGCCCAGCATCAGGATATTGCCCGCCTGTGCCCGCAGGCCCGGCTAGAGATTGTGGCTGATGCAGGCCATTTTGCCCCTGTTGAGCAGCCCGGTGTGGTGGCAAATCTGTTGGCCGATTGGGCGCGCGACGTGGCGGTTGCTGATGCAGGGATTGACCGCATCCCGGACACGCCGCTGTTTGACCGCCCGCGCGCCAATGCTGGGTTTGCGCTGAACAAGATGGCCATGGGCCTATCCACGCCCGAGGGGCGCGCGGCGTTTCTGGCGGATGAGCGGGCCTATCTTGACCGCTTCAAGCTTACCCCGGAACAGCGTGCGGCCGTGCTGGCACGGGATTGGGAGGAAATGGTCCGGCTGGGCGGGAACCTGTTCTATATCCTGAAGATTTCGGCTGTGGACCCAACGCCTATTCGCGCCATCGGGGCGGCTCAGGCGGGGCTAAGTCTTGATGCGTTTCTGGAAACACGGCTGGGGAAGGTGACCAATGGCTAAACTGATTGGCGGCTTGGGCACAAGCCATGTGCCCTCAATCGCGGCGGCCCTGGACAAGGGGTTGCGCGACAGCGACGAATGGAAGCCGTTCTTTGACGGTTATGTCCCGGCGCAAGACTGGGTGGCGGCACAAAAGCCCGACATCGCGGTTGTGGTATTCAACGACCACGGCAATGCGTTCTTTCTGGACCGCGTGCCAACCTTGGCGCTTGGCGTGGCCGAAAGCTATGCCCCGATCGATGAAGGTTGGGGGCCGCGCCCGGTGCCCGCCTTTGAAGGGGCGACAGACTTTGCATGGCATCTGGCGGATCAGATGGTGTCTGGCCATTTCGATCCATTGATCTGCCGCGAGCTTGACGTCGATCACGGCATGCAGGTGCCGATGGAACTGGTCTTTGGCAGGCCTGCGGCATGGCCGGTCAAGGTGGTGCCCATTCTGGTGAACACGATCCAGTATCCGATCCCCACGCCGCAGCGGATGTGGGATCTCGGATGCGTTCTGCGGGCGGCCATCGAAAGCTGGCCCACGGATGAAAGGGTGATCGTGCTGGGTACTGGCGGGCTGTCGCATCAGTTGCAAGGCGCGCGGGCGGGCTACATCAACCCCGCAGAAGACCGTAAATGGATTGCCGATATCGGCCCGAACCCGCAACGCTACCGTGACATGAGCCGCGAAGACTATGTCGAGGTCTTCGGGTCTGAAGGAGCGGAACTGATCATGTGGCTGGTGATGCGCGGCTGTATGAACGCGCAGGTCAACACCCTGCACCGCCATTACTTTGCCCCTGCTTCGATGACCGGCGCGGGCATGGTTTTGCTGGAGAACGCCTGATGTACTTCCTGATGATCTGTCCGCATCATTCCGGTGCTGAAATTGCCGCACGGCGCGATCAGTTGCGCCCGCAGCACCGCGAGTGGGTGGCCTCGGGCGGAGGCGGCCTTGCGCGCGTTCTGACAGGGTCTGCCTTGTGGAACGATACGGGCGAAGGGATTGGCAACTTCGGCATCATCGAAGCCGCCGATGAAACCGCAGCCCGTGCCTTTGCAAACGGCGATCCCTTTGCCAAAGGCGGGGTGATCAAGCGTGTTGAACTGACGCGGATGGCCGACACGTTTCAGGCAGGCAGGATACAGCCATTGACGGTTGTGGCCTGAGGCCACGGCAAGGCCGCATCAGACCGGCGCGATGTAAATGGTTGGTGCCGGATACAGGGCGGGCGTCTGATCCCGGATCACATTCGCCGTGCGGTGCGGCCTGTCACGGGGGCGGGTGTCCAGATAGTGCTGGGTAATCAGCGGACGAAACCCATCGGCGCTGATCCGATAGTGGATATGTGGCGGGCGGGGCCAGTATTCCTTGGGGAACAGGGACAGCACCTCAAAGTATCCGTCGGCATCGGCAATGACCGTACCGCGCAGGTCCAGGTCGGCATCGCTGAAATCGCTGTAGTCGCCATTCTGTTCGGGATAATAGCGCCCGGTGCCATCCGTCTGCCAGATTTCCAGCCTTGCGCCTGCAACCGGCGTCTCGGGGGTGGAGGCATTCATAACACGCCCGGCAATGCGCATCGCTTCGCCCGATTTGCCAAAACGGTTCAGGCTGGTCACGACCGGCATGTTCGAGATGTAGAACGGCCCCTCCATGTCACTGGCTGTCGGGATCATTGCCTGCTGTGCCTCGGCCCCTCCAACGGACAATCCCAATGCGGCGGGCAGCGTTGCCGCAAAAGTCAGAAAGCGGCGGCGGGCGGGCTGACGGATAGGCTCGGTCATGTTCGATCTCCGGTTTTGTCAACGTTCAGCGCCAGAAACCCGGCCCTGAACGCTGCCACATCATTGCATCGGTTCAAACATGGGGTTGCCTGATGCCGTTTCCAGCACCTCCTCCTGACCAACATCCCAATGCTCGGCGATCTTGCCAGATTCGACGCGGAAGATGTCAACCACGATGAGCGGCTTGGGCCCAAAGCCGGTATAGCGACCGTGAATGGCCACCAGATCGCCCTCGGCGATGACCATCCCGATTTCATATTTGAAACCGGGGGGCAAGGTCGCGAACGCTTCGCGGATCACAGCGCTGCCGGAAGGGAACATCGGGTTGCGCTGGATGTAATCTTCCGCCCAGTAACGATCCACTGCCGTGATATCGCCGTCGATGAACAGCTCTGTCACTGCTTTGACGACAAAATCCTTGTTGGACTCTTGCGCCAGTGCGGGTGCGGCAAAGCCAGAGATTGCAAGAGCGAAGGCAAATGCTGTGTTTTTGGCATAAGACATTGGTAAGTTTCCTGAATGCGCCCCGGCGCAGTTATTGTTTCGGCCAGAAGGCCCGTGTTGTGCGGTCCTGCATCACAGCCCAAGCCTTTTGCGCATCGACAAGGGTTCATCGCGGCCCCGGTCCAGCCACAGGCCCACCAGCCCGCGTGGCAGGTAAAGGGCAAAGAGGATCGCAACGATCCCGATGCCCGCCAGATACCATGCGCCAAAGTCGCCAAATATCTCTTGCAAGGCAAAGAACAAAAGCGCGCCAAGGATCGGGCCGATAAAGGTGCCGATGCCGCCGACCAGCACCATGAACAGCATGAACACCGACCACTGCACCCCGAACGAGGTGCGCGGCTGAAAGGTGATGGCGCTTGCCAGCCACAGCGCACCGGCCAGAGCACAGCCAACCGAGGCGATGATGTATATGCGCTGCTTGACCTGAAAGGTGGATATGCCGACCGATGCCGCCGCGTCCTCGTCATCGCGGATCGCCTGACTTTCCGCGCCGATCCGGCGTTGCAACAGCACCCATGTGCCCCACACCATCACGACCATCATGGTCAGCGCCATCAGGTACAGGACCATGCGGCGCAGATCGGGGTCATAAGCGTTCAGCGCCAGAAGCGAGGTGCCGGTTTCGCCCTGCACGATCGGATCGAACATCACTATGGACCGAATGGTTTCGGCAATCACCCAAGTGGCAATCGCGAACTCTCCGGCCTTCATGCGCAGCACGAACCAGGACAAGGCCCATGCCACCACCCCTGTCAGAACCGCGGCGGCAAGAATCATGGGAAAGGGCGGAAATCCGGCATCCACCAGCCGGATCAAGGCATATCCACCAAGGCCGATGAAGGCCTGCTGGCCAACGGACACCAGCCCGGCATAGCCCGCCAGGAGGTTCCACATAACGGCGAACATCACCAGAATGAACAGGTAGATCAGCTTGTCCACAATCAGCGCTGACCCAAGCCATGGCAGAGTGGCAAGCAACAGTACCCCAACGCAGGCAAGGCCGATCAGCCAGCGGTCAGACGCAGCCATAGGTAAGGTTTGGGCGGGCGTCATACTTTTCTCCGCGCAAGATCGGGTTTGTTGAGAACAGCGGCAAGTGCGGTGCGCCAACCGCCGCGATCAGCCGCTGTGGTCTGCATCAGGCGCCAGCCGAGCACGGCCAGAAACACAAGATGCCCGGCAAGGATCGAAATCTGCGGCGAGATAAGCGCCCCAAGCGACTGAACCACGCCCAGAACGATACCGCCGATCAGCGTGCCGCGCAGAGACCCTATCCCGCCGATGACCACTGCTTCGAAGGCGAAGATCAGCATCATTGGCCCAGAGAACGGCGTGACCTGCGCCCGCATCGCAAGGAAGATGCCAGCAAGCCCTGCCAATGCCACGGCAATGGCTGCAGCCCAGCGGTGCACCTTGCGCGGGTCCACGCCGCACAGGCTGGCGGCTTCGGCATCGGTGGATGTGGCCCGGACGGCGCGGCCAAAAGCCGTGCGCGTCAACAGCAGGTGAAGCGCGCCCAGCACCAGCACGGCGGTGGCAAACATGTAGACCGGCAACTGGCCGACAAAGATGCCGCCCGGAAGTTCCCAGCTGGACCAGGACAAATTGCCGATATGCGCGCCCAGCGATTTGGTATCAGACCCAAAGGCCGCGAACATGCCGTTCTGCAGCGCAGCCCCAAGGCCTATGGTTACCAGGATCGGGATCAAAAATCCGCCTGCCAAGGCCCGTTCAAAGATGAAGCGCTGCATCAGCCAGCCCAAAGCCGCCATCCCCAGCAAGGTGAGGACGATGGCCAGCGGCACGGTCACCCCGGCGCTTTGCACCAGCCAAAGCGAACCCAGCGCGCCGAGCACCGCCATGTCGCCATGCGCGAGGTTGATGAACCGCACCACCCCGAACATCAGCGACAGGCCCGCCGCCAGAACGGAATAATAGCCACCAAGCAGGATGCCTTGAATCAGACTGTCAAGCATGGCTTGGCTCCTCGGCCTTGTGGATGCCAAAATAGGCGTCGGTAATCTGCTGGCGCGTCAGCGTGGCGGGCGTGCCGTCCAACTCCAGAACGCCTTCGGCGATACAGATCAGGCGGCTGGCAAATCCCATGGCGCGGGTCAGGTCCTGCTCCACCACGATCAGGGTCACCTTGCCCTTCAGGCCCGCCAATGAGCTGTAAAGCCCCTCGACCGCTGCAGGCGACAGACCGAGTGAGACCTCGTCCAGAAGAATGACAGATGGATTGGCGATCAGCGCCCGACCGATCGCCACGGCCTGCCGCTGCCCGCCCGAAAGCCCGCCTGCCAGCCTGCCCAACAAGGGCGTCAGTTGCGGAAAGGCGTCGCAGACGGTGGCCAGCGTCCAATCGCCCTTGCGGCCATTCTCGGCCGCAATCATCAGATTTTCCGCAACCGTCATGTCGCCAAACAGCCGCCGGCCTTCGGGTGACAGCGCGATGCCCGCCTTCACCCGCTCATGTGCGGGCATTTTGGTGACAGGTGAACCATGCAGCAGAATGCCGCCTTCGGCCACCGGATGCAGGCCCGCGATCATCCGCATCAGCGTGGTTTTCCCCGCACCGTTTGCGCCGATCACGGCGAGAACCTCATTGGCTGCGATGGTCAGGGACAGGCCCTTGATGGCCTGCAACTGGCCATGGCGGCCCACAAGATCAGTCAATGTCAAAGCTGCGGTCATTCTGGGCTGCTCCCCAGATAGGCGCGTTGTACTTCGGGATGCGCCATCACATCACGCGGATCTCCCTCGGCCAGAATCCGGCCTTCGGCCATGCAAACCAGCCGCGTGACCACGCGAAGCAGTGCGTGCAGGATATGTTCGATCCAGACCACGGTCAGCCCGCCTGCCTGCAGACTGCGGATCAGTTCAACCAGCGCCACCAGTTCCGCCTCGGTCAACCCGCCGCCGATTTCATCCAGCAGGATCACGGTGGGCTGCGTGGCCAGCGC